>CAYYUL010000010.1:0-12827 GCA_964474915.1 uncultured Candidatus Saccharibacteria bacterium
CGCACTTTTCTCCAGCTCCCCCGTGTTTTTCTCCGATAGCCAACATGCCTGAAGACAATGCCGTATGGAAGGAGTTGCCCGAAGCCGCCACCACGCGGGGCACATAAAGAGAAGGAGCTTCAATGCCGTTCTCGACTGAGGCTACGAGCATGCTCTCTGCCAATTCTTTTTCCTGCGTGCTGGGAAAATTCCCCCTCAGAAGAAGAAACATAACCTCAACAAAAGAACGCTTCTCTATCAGTTGTACGAGGTCTTCTCCGCGAATCGTATGCTGTCCGTTTTCTGTTTTACTGATTTTTGTGTGGAATTTCATATTTTTCAAGCCAAGGATATGCCATGAGAGAGTGTTTCGCCCAAGCGAAGTTCGGGTAGGCCGTGGGTTTGGCGGACGGAGCGGAGGTGAGCACTCTCTCCGCTCTAGCCAAGGATAGTATGGAGAAAAATGGGGATGTCTTCCGGGGTTGCTGCAATAAGAGCTCCTGCGTTCCGTAATGCCTCAATCTTGGAGGCGGCAGAACCTCTGCCTCGAGCCACAATGGCTCCCGCATGCCCGAGCACGGTGTCCTGGGGAAGGCGCTCGGCAAACTGGCCTGCAATAAGAGCTGCCACGGGCTTTGTAATTCTACCTGCTTTTACGGCGCTTGCCAACTTCTCTTCGTACGTGCCCCCCACCTCTCCGAAGATAACGATGGCTTTCGTTTCTTCGTCTTTTTCAAAGGCGAGAGCCGCATCTTCAAAGTCATACCCTATCAGCAGGTCTCCTCCGATGCCCAGCACCGTACTCTGGCCGATTCCGGCTTCCGTTAACACGCGGGAGAGCTCCGCGGTCATGCCTCCTGACTTGGAAACTACTCCTACGGAACCCGGAGCGAAAATCCTCTCCGCAAGATCTGCTGAGCCGATGCTCCCTATCTTCACCCTCTTTGAGGGAGCAAGAATGCCTACCGAACTGGGGCCCACCAGGATAGCTCCGCGAGATCGTGCAAGGGCTATCATCTTGGCAACATGCGCCACCGGCACCTTTTCGGTCAGGATATCGATCAGAGGAATGCCTGCTTCCATTGCCTCGGTTGCAGCCGACAGTACAAAGGCAGCGGGAACCACGATAAGAGACATATTCAATTCGGGAAACTTAGAAAGAGCTTCCTTAACACTATTAAACACAGGTACGCCGTCTTCTGTTGCCTGCCCTCCTTTCCCCGGAGTGACCCCAGCCAGTATCTTTGTCCCATATGCTATCATTTCCCGGGCAGCCCGAGATCCTTCCTTCCCCGTGATTCCCTGAATCAAAACTCTTGTGTTGTCATCAACGAGGATTGCCATATGCAAGATCAACCATTACCTTTGCGGATTCTGCCATTGAGGTTTCGGGGCCGAATACATGAAAATCATATCCTTCTTTCTTCCCCGTTTCTTTGAGCATTGCAAACGCTTCCTCGCGGCGCGGCCCGTCCCTGCGGATTACGATGGGAAAGGCGGGTTTCGGTGTTATTTTTCTCAGCCCCTGGACAAACCCAAGAAGCGTTTCATAAATATCGGTAAAGTTTGCGGTTCCTCCAATCACCCAGCAGCCTCGCAAATTGGGCTTTGCCAACACTTTCTGAATCAACTCTTCTACGACAGAGGCGGGAGGATTGCCTGAATACTCCACGTAGTTCGCTGGTTTTCCTCCCTCGCGCATTAAGATATCCAGGTTCAGCAAAGAAGCTCCTCCTCCTGAGGCAAGTATTGCTATATCTCCCTCCAGATCAATATAGGGACGGAACTGTGGGTTTACCACGTTGTCATCAAGCACAATCTTTGAGTCTCCCGCAACATATGTTCCGTCTTTAAGTTGAAACAGGGGGTTTATCTCCACAAGCAACGCCTGCTCTTTCTGGAATACATCCCAAACCTTCTGTATAACCTTCCCAAGCCCCGAATCAAACGCATCCGTTCGCAATCCCTCTTCAAGATTAATAGGAAACACATTGGCTGTCTCAATGCCAGTACCGCCTTTTAACGACAAAGCTAAGACAGGACTTCTGGAATCCGTATCGTAAGAAAAACTTACGTACAACTCTTTTTGCGGATCCACTTTTTCTTCTGCAAGAATGGTTTCCGGCACCACTCCGTCAATCGGCTTTTGAAAGAGCTCTTCAACCTTGTTTGACGCGTCTTCCTCCAAAAACAGGATGCCTCCCTTCTTTTTGCGATCCCCCGAGGGAACCTGGGATTTCAAAACAACGGGAAAAGCCAGGGGAATTTTTTTGGATCCTTTCTCGAGCAGCACACTTTTTGGCACCGCAATGCCGTATTTCCGAAACAGTTCTTTCCCTTGGTATTCCAAAAGTTTCATAATTATTCCACGGTCACCGATTTTGCCAAGTTCCGAGGCGTATCCACATCCCGCCCTCTCAATACGGCGCTGTAGTAGGCGAACAGCTGAAGAGGAATGATGGTGAGTATAGGGGTAAGCATCTCAAGGGTCTTGGGAATATACAGCACATCGTCTGCAATATCTTTGATATCTTTATTTCCTTCGGTTGCAATTGCAATCACCTTTCCATTCCTTGCCCTGATTTCCTGAATATTGGAAACCATTTTCTCATACACGGAGTCTGTGGGGCAAATGGCAATAGTAGGAAAGTTTTCGTCTATCAAGGCAATGGCTCCGTGTTTCAATTCTCCTCCCGCGATCCCTTCCGTATGAATATAAGAGACTTCTTTGAGTTTTAACGCTCCCTCCAGCGCTATGGGATAGTTGTATTTCCTTCCCATAAAACAGAAGTTTGAATGCTCGTTGTACGTTTCTGCGATTGCAGCTATTTCATGTGCGCGAGAAAGGATTTTCTGTACAAGATCTGGAATGCGGGCCAGCTCTTCCGCGATGCGCTTTCCCATTACCAGAGAAAGCTGACGCTGTCTTCCAAGGAATAGGGAGAGCAAAGCAAGAGTTGCCAGCTGTCCGGTAGAGGCCTTTGTAGAGGCCACTGCGATTTCAGGGCCTGCGTGCACGTATACGCCCATATCAACCTCTCTTGCCAGAGTGGATCCTACTGCATTCACCACCCCCAAAGTAAGTCCTCCTTTGCGCTTTACCTCATGGAAGGCGGCCAGGGTATCTGCGGTTTCTCCTGATTGGGAAATAAATACGGAAAGCGTGTTTGATCCCAATATGGGCTTCTTGTACCGGAACTCAGACCCTATATCAGCTCTTGCGGGAATGCCCGCATATTCCTCCATCATGTATTCCCCGATCTTTCCCATGAAGGAAGCGGTTCCGCAGGCAACAATCTGCACTTGTTTGACCTGCGAAATTTGTTCCTGAAATTTTTCCAGCCCTCCGAGCTTTGCCGTGCCTTCGTCAAACACCAAACGCCCCCGCAATGCGTTCGCAATGGATTCTGGCTGTTCCATAATTTCTTTGAGCATGAAGTGTTCATATCCTCCCTTTTTGGCTTCCTCAAAAGTCCATTCAAGTTCTGTTGTTTCTTTTTCTTTTGAGTTGTTTCGCGCATCGGTCACGGCAAAATCTTTTGCGGAGAGCACGGCGATATCTCCATCTTCAAGAAACATCATCTTGTTTGAATGGGAAATAAGAGCTGCGGGATCTGAAGCGATATATGCCCCTCCCCCGTTCAGAGCTACCACCAAGGGACTGGAAAGACGGGCTGCCACTATTTTGCCAGGGTCTTCTTTGGCGATTACCGCCAGCCCATAGGTGCCCCGCACCAAGGGAAGGGCCTTCTTCACCGCCTCCTCAAGATTCCCTTGAAAGAATCGCTCAATCAAATGCGAAAGCACCTCGGTGTCTGTTTCTGAAGAAAATTGGTGGCCTTCTTCCAAAAGCTTCTCCTTCAGGGTGCGGAAGTTCTCAATGATTCCGTTATGCACGAGGAAAATATTGTTTCTGCAGTCTGAATGAGGATGCGCGTTCTCTTCGGTCACCCCTCCATGCGTTGCCCAGCGGGAATTATGCGAAAGTAATCCGTTTGCAAAAAAATTATGATGAGAATTCACTTCAAGATCATACAAATACGAGGAAGACGATTCAACTTGCTCGCTAGAGATTACTTGTTGAAATACAACCTCGCCCCCTAAAAACCCCTTCAGTTCTTTTATGAGGGGATCTGCTGATTTAATCTTTTTCTTGCGCAGATACGCAATGATCCTTCTTAACGTGCTTTCTTGAATAAAGTTTTCTAGATTCTTCCCGTGGCCAAATAAATCCCTACGTTCAGAAGAAGAAAGGAGAGGGGCGCATTTTTGATCAAGTATTCTTTTGGAATAAGGGAGCGTCTTAAAGCTTATTGAGGTTTGCGAGAGCATTCCTTGAAGAACTGTTTCCGTAGCTGCTTTTTTTTCAGCCGAAGAAAATCCTATATTCTCGAGAAATCGCACTATGGAATCTTTATTGCTTATCGAAATCCTATACGCTCGCTTCCAATGAGAAATCCTATGAGAAGAAATCTCTGAAACAGAAGAAAGAATTCCGAACTGTAGCAGTAAAAGATGGATTGTCTGAACGAAAAGCTTATCCGTCATCACAAGGCCTACTTGATGTCCCTTTTTTCCTACGAACCCTTCTGCGTCAAAAATACCTCGTAAGAACGCTGCAGTTTCGCTCAATGACAACCCTCCAGCTTTTTCTAAAATTTGCTCCCTATCCGCTTTCACATTCTTTTTGAACCAAATTGCTAGGGGGGAGCTATTTATTTCAAGAAGAAAAGCAGTAGTATCGCTCATTGTTCCAATTCTTCCTGATAAATTGAAGACCTTGCGGCATATCTCTTGATACGTTTCAAGGACTTCTTTTCGAGAATCTTTAAAACGGACTGCCCTCTCCCCTGCATATCCATCTCCTAAAAAGTATCCGATGATCTGCATAACTTCCGGGGAGCTTTCTCGAGGAAGATGTACGAAATTCCCATGGATGGAATGCGTCGGCGTAAAGCCGTCGGATGGAAATTCAATGGAAAGAACGGGGAGTACCCGCTCCAAAACATCCGTCCGCACATTCCGATCATTCGCAACCATATGTTTAAAATCGTGTGTGGCAACGCCGGCAATTCGAGATGCCTGCGAAAAATTCAAATGGAGCTGAGAAATTCTTTCCCGGATATGTTTATTCGTAGAAGAGGCGACGTGATAGTAGGTTTTCGAAGGAACGCTTTCAAAACGAAGTTTCTTGCCCTTGCTTTTTCTTCGTACAATTTTTGGAAGAAGCAACATGTCTCCAAGAGCTATATCCTGCGCTTTTTTCTCTAGAATCTTGCCTTCGCTCCATATAAATAAGCGGTGCTCATCTGTCATCTCAAGAAATGTTGATGGAGTTTGAATCTTCCTGAGATATTTTGGAGAACGGTGTTGCCATACCTTTACTTTTCCAGGAACAAAAGATTGCATTTTCGAATTGAAAGACCAAACGCTTTCTCCGTCTTTTACTTGAGAAATCTGCTTCACTCTCCCATCTGCCATCTGAACAAGCGTATCGGGAAGAAGACAGTGGCCCAACCCAATCGTGCCCTCAACGTTCGTGCCGGCAACTTTCCCTTCCAGCTGGTCAAGCTTCCCCACGCTCCTCGCATGAAATATGTTGTCTTCGTGGAACACAACTACGCCGCTTGAGTCATACCCCCTATAGCTTTCGCGCCTCAATCCCTCGAGGAGAATAGGCAAAGCGTTCTTTTTCCCTATGTATCCGATGATGCCGCACATGGTCCTATAAGCGTAGCTTGCAAGATTTTCTTATAAAACGATATTAAGTAATCGATTGGGAACGAAAATAATCTTTGACGGTTTCTTCCCTTGAAGCGCTCTGTTGATCTTTTCATTGGAAAAAGCGACAGCTTCCGCCTCCTTCTGGGAAATACCGACGGGCGCCTCAACCACATCCCTCACTTTCCCGTTCACCTGGAGCACGAGCTTGAAGGACTTGTCTGCTTTCTGTTCAAAGGAAGGCCAGCTTGCTTCATGGATGCTCTTCTTGTTTCCCAGGATCCCCCAGAGCTCTTCTGTGATATGAGGGGCGAAGGGAGCGAGCAATACGAGAAGCGTTTCCACGTCTTTCTTGGAAGTTTTCCCTTTGGAGCATTCGTTGAAAAATTCCATGAGGGCCGCGACAGCCGTATTATACCTCATGTTTTCCAGATCCTCCGTCACTCTCTTGATGGTTTTGTTGCGCAGAGAATCCAAGGAACTTTGAGATGCTCCATGGAATCCCGCGGTAAAGTCCCACACCCTGTTCAGGAACCGGTAGATGCCCACGATCCCCTTGTCCGACCAACTCCCTCCTTCCGCGAACGGCCCTATGAACATCAAATACATTCTCACGGTGTCTGCTCCGTATTTCTTGAAGTACTCGTCCGGATTCACCACGCTTCCCTTGGATTTCGACATCTTCGCCCCTTCTTTCACAAGAAGCCCGTGCGCCCTGAATTTTTTGAAGGGCTCCTCAAATGGAATCAAGCCGAGGTCTTTCAACGCCATAGTGATGAACCTCGTGTAGAGCAGGTGGAGCACCGCATGCTCCTGGCCTCCTATGTACATATCTACGGGAAGCCATTTCTTCACGATCTCTGCGTCAAATGCCTTGTTCTTGAAATCCGTGCACGGATACCGGAAAAAGTACCACGCGGAATCCAGAAATGTGTCTGACACGTCCGTTTCCCGTTCTGCTGGCCCTTTGCATGTGGGGCATTTGGTCTTCACAAAGCTCGGGACGGAAGCCAGGGGGGACTTCCCCGTTCCTTTAGGCCTGAAGTTTTTTACGAAAGGAAGGAGCACGGGCAGGTCTTTTTCCGGAACCGGAACCGTGCCGCATTTCTTGCAATAGATGATAGGAATGGGAGCCCCCCAATAGCGCTGGCGGGAAATGAGCCAGTCCCGAAGGTGGTAGTGCGATACCTTTTTCCCCCATCCATTCCGTTCTATGTAATCAATAATATCGACCCTTGCTTCGCCCCATCTTCTTTCTTTGAATTCTGCTGGCTCAACAAGCGTCCCATCAACTGCATGGTGGTAGCAATACTCAAGGTTTCTTACCTTCTCTGCCTCAATGGGGTCTTCTGGGAACATTACTGGATGGAGAGGCAAACGATACTTTTTAGCAAATGCGAAGTCTCGTTCATCATGAACGCTCGCATTGACAATTCCGCTGCCATATCCTGCGATAACAAATGAGGCTACCCAGATAGGAAGAAGACGCTTTGCGGGAGTATACTCAATATATCTACCGGTAAAAATACCCTCTGTTTCTTTCTCAATATCAAACTTTTGGGCGGCTTTCTTTTTCTTTATAGCTTCGACAAACTCCATGACCGGTTTTTCATACTCCGTACCTTCGACCAATTCATACAGCTTGGGGTGCTCTGGAGCAATGACTGTAAAGGTTTGCGCCATAAATGTTTGAGGAACCGAATCAAACATCTCAAAATGAATATCCATATCCTTTACTTTATAACGAAACTGAACGCCTTCAGATTTCCCAATCCAGTTCTTTTGGGAGATTTTGGTGCGCTCTGACCAATCAATGCTTTCTAAGTTCTTCAGCAGTCTTTCCGCATACTTGGTGATGCGGAAAAACCATTGCTCCAGTTCTTTTTGGATCACTTGGCTCTCGCACCGCTCGCATTTCCCGTTGATCACCTGCTCGTTGGCCAATACGGTCTTGCAGGAAGGGCACCAGTCCACAGGAGCCTTTGCGCGATACGCTAATCCCGCCTTGTAGAGCTGGAGAAAAATCCACTGGGTCCACTTGTAGTAGTCGGGTTTCGTGGTGTCTACTTCATGATCCCATGCGAACAAAGCGCCCAAGCTCTCTAACTGATCTCTGAAATGGGCGATGTTCTTTGCGTTCTGGGTCTTGGGATGCACTCCTTTCTTGATTGCAAAGTTTTCAGAATGAATGCCGAACGCGTCAAAACCCATCGGTTCAAACACATCAAACCCCCGGGCTCTCTTGAACCTCCCGTGGATGTCAGATCCGGTAAAGGCATAGACGTTTCCCACGTGCAGGCCTTCTGCTGAAGGGTACGGGAACATCATAAGGTTGTAATACGGATGCTTTGCCCGTTTGATATCCACACGCCACGTGTTCTTTGCCGACCATATCTCCCTCCACTTCTTTTCCGCTTGTACAGGGTTATACTTCATACAATATCGCCATTCTAGGATATAGTGGAGTATATGACAATCCCTCAATTCCAAAGGATTATTCTTACCTGGTACAAGAAAAACAGACGGGATTTACCGTGGAGGCACACAAAAGACCCTTACAAAATTCTTGTGTCTGAAATCATGCTCCAGCAGACGCAGGTTTCCCGCGTGATTCCAAAATATCAAGAATTCCTCAAGGCATTTCCTTCTATGAAAGCCCTTGCGAAAACTCGCAAGGCTCGGCTTTTTTCCGTATGGGCTGGCCTCGGATACTGGCGGCGCGCCCTGCACCTCCAGCAAACCGCAAAACTGTTGTTGCTTCGCCAAGGTGAGCAATTTCCAAGAGATCCTAAAGAGCTGGGGAAACTTCCGGGAATCGGACAGTATACGGCAAGAGCCGTTTCCTGCTTTGCGTTCAATACGACGGAAGCGTTTCTTGATACGAATATACGGCAAGTATATCTGTATTTCTTTTTCTCTAAAAAAAGAAACGTCTCGGATAAAGAAATACTGAAAATAGCCCAGAAAGCAGTGCGCAAAGACAACGCGCGAGAGTGGCATTACGCCCTCTTTGACTACGGGGCAATGGCTTTGAAGAACAAAGGGATAAACAAGCAAAGCAAGCACTACCACACGCAGAGTAAGTTCAAAGGATCGTTCCGTTCTTTACGGACAAAAGCAGTGCGATTTCTTCTCTCGCAACCAAGATCAAAAACTGCAAAGAGAGCTTTTCTGCAATTCGTGGCACAGGAGATTAAAAAATCAAAAGCCCCGTATAAACCCAGAGAAATCACCTCTGCTCTCTTGCGAGATCACATCCTTGAAGAATCTCGGGATTATTACTCTCTCTAAAACAGAAAACGCCCCAAGGGTTTCATAACCCGAAGGGGCGTTTATGGATTGAATAAGCATCCAATCAATTCTTACTCGCAGTCAGCCAGGGTAAAGGCATACGCGGCTATTTGATCGCGCTGCTTCACGCCTCCCGGACCGCCAACAAAGAAAAGTTTGTTTCCGCTGGTTGCCGATGCTTTCTCAAGCGTTGCATACGTGCAGTAATCACCCGCGCTTGAAGCATTGCTTACCCAGCCATATACGGGAGTGCCCGCTCCTGGATCTTTGGGAACGGCAGCTAAATACGTACCGATGGCCGTGGGCATCGTGGCTGAAGCCACATACGCTGAGGTATCGTTGTAGAAAAGCTCCTGCGCGGTGACGATCTGGCGGATGTCAGACTGCCGCCTCGCATCTCTGGCTGACGTTCTTGCCCCGCCGAGCGAAACCAAAACGATTCCTGCCAAAATGCCGATGATGGCAATCACCACGAGCAACTCAATGAGCGTAAATCCCTTTTCTCTTCTGGAAAATAATTTCATATGCGAAATGATGTTGATTGCAAATCGACCTTTTGATAAGCAGAGCTTGCAAGCTTCGCTTATAAGAAGCCTTGGACCGGCTTTCATTATTGTAGTATACGCTACTCATGTGTCAACGACAATATGTACGTTAGACCGTGTTCAACTGATAAAGGGGCAGGACCACCGCGGCCATGAGAAATGCAACTCCTAATCCGAGAAAAACGATAAGCAAGGGTTCCAGCAGGGCGAGCAGAACGTCGAGCGTGCGATTGACTTCTTTCTGGTAGAACTGCGACACGCTCGCCAAGGTTTCTTCCAGACTCCCTGATTTTTCTCCCACCCTCACCATATGCGTGAATATGGGAGGAAACTCCCTGCGATACTGCTCAAGGGAATTACTGATGGAATCTCCTTCAGAAACCATCCTCTTTGCTTGAGCTATGGCCTCTGCGTATACAGAGTTCCCGATGGTGGATCCTGAAATCTCCAATGCCTGCGTAATAGGAAGGCCAGAGCCGATAAGAGTGGAAAGGTTTTCCGCAAAACGGGAGAGGTACAGCGTCTGAAGAGTGGTGTTGAGCACGGGGACATAGAGCACTACCCGATCCATCGTGTTTTGGCCTTCCCTGGTTTTCATCCAGCGCATGAACAAGAATGCCAGGGCCGCAATCAAAAGTATCAGCGCAAACCCCCATACGCGGACAAAATCCGCAAACGCAATCGTGGCCTTGGTAAGAGGAGGGAGCTCCTGCTCTGTTTCCTTTAAGAGCTCGGTGAGATTAGGAATAATGATGAAAAGCATCAGGAATAAAAGCCCCACGGAAAGCACGAGCACGAATATGGGATAGACCATCGCTCCCTTCACCTTGCTCGTGAGATCGTGCTCCCGTTCCAGATGCTCTGCCAGCTTCTCCAATATCTGTGAGAGCTTTCCCGATGCCTCGCCTGATCTCACCATATTGACGTAGAAGGGAGAAAATACTCCGGGAAAATCAGCGAGAGCTTTTGAAAAAGAAGATCCGGCCTCTACCTGGTCTGATATCTTCAAGATCTTCTCCCGAAAGCCGGAATTTCTTGTCTGGGAAGCAATGGTCTGCAGAATCTCCACTAAAGGCACCTGGGCCTTGAACATAATGGAGAGCTGGCGGGAAAAGTTCACCACATCCTTGAGCGACACTCGCTCTAAGAATTCCAGGCGCTTGGCGAAAAAAGGCTCTTTCCCCGACTCCTCCAGGGTGGTAATGTAGAGACTCCTGCGGGCAAGCAATGAAAGAGCTGCCTCCCGAGAAGACGCTTCAAGTGTGCCGCTCTGAGTTTCCCCGCTCTGCGTCCTTGCCTCATAGGTAAACTTCATAGAGTCCTCTAGGTTTTGGCCAAGGTTCTAAGTTCCATGGGATTGAGGGAATACGCCAGCGCATGCTCTAACGTAATCTCTCTTGCCCTGACGAGGTCCGCCAATGCGCGGTTGAGGGAAACCATCCCCTGTTCAGCTGACGTTTCAATGACAAGAGGGATTTCATGCGACCTGTTCTCTCTGATAAGGGTGGCCACTGCGGGAGTCATCATCATGATTTCGCATGCGGGAATCAGTCCTCCTTTGATGCGCGGGATGAGGCGCTGGGAAATAACTCCGAGCAAGGATCCCGAAAGCTGGGTCCTCACCTGAGTCTGCTGTTCTGCGGGGAAAGAATCCACGATGCGGTGCAGGGTTTGGGAAGCGGAATTAGTGTGAAGCGTAGCAAACACCAAGTGTCCGGTTTCGGCTGCTGTAAGAGCCGTAGCCATGGTTTCCGGATCTCTCATTTCTCCCACCATGATGACGTCGGGATCCTGCCTGAATGTGGCGCGGAGTGCCTTGGCAAAGCTTTCCGTGTCTTCCCCGACTTCACGCTGAGCAATCACGGAAAGATCATCCTTGAAAAGATATTCAATGGGATCCTCAATGGTCACGATATGCTTTGCTTGCTCGTGGTTGATCTGGTCAACTAAGGCGGCCAGCGTCGTTGACTTCCCGTGTCCCGAGGGCCCTGTTACCAATACGAATCCCTGGGAGTATTTTGTGAATTCGGAAAGCGCCGGGGGAAGCAAAAGCTCTTCTATGGTCTGAATGTTTTGGGGGATGAGCCGTAAGGCGCAGCTTACCGTCTGCTGCTGCAGAAACACGTTGACGCGGAACCTTCCCTTGTCCTCGTAGGAATACGAGAAATCAATGTCTTTGCCTTGCGCAAAACGCTCTTTCTGAGTTTGACTCATCAGGGAAAACGCAAAGCTCTGAGCCGTCTCTTGGGTGACACGATCATGCTTTGCAAGCGGAACAAGCCTTCCAGAAACGCGCAGAATAGGGGGATGCCTAACCGTGTTATGGAGGTCTGAAGCCTGCTCCTTGACGGTTAATTCCAACAAATCTGCTGGTCGAAATGATGAAGCCATATGAATATTATGCGATCATTTTTTTAATCTCGCCTGCCACCTGTGAAGGCGTGTAGTGGGCTTTGATAAGATACCCTGCGGCTCCCAATGCAAATCCTTTTTCCATTTCTTCCTTCTGTCCTAAGTTGGAAAGAATGATTATTTTTGTGTCAGCTAACTGCGCATCTGCCTTGATCTGCGACAGCACTTCCCATCCGTCCACATGGGGAAGCACGATGTCCAGTACGATAAGGTTCGGCTTCTCTCTCTGTGCCATTTCTACGGCCTTCTTCCCGTCGTCTACTACAACCACCTCGAACCCCGCCTCCTTGAACTTGGTCGTATAAATATCGATAAGGAACGGGTCGTCTTCTACCAATAATATTTTCTTGGCCATATTGTTTGATTCGCTTAGGGGTTCGCTTAGGGGTTGAGCCCCTACGTAGGGGCTCAACCCCTTAAACTCATTTGCCTCCTCTTTCTTCTCCGCGCCCTGTCACGCGAAGCACTTCTTCCATAGTAGTCACTCCGTCAAGAACTTTCAATATGCCGTCCTGCAGCATGGTTGTTGCTCCCTGCCTCGTCATCTCCTGCTCCAAGGCCTGGTCCGTGGGATCTCCCAGAGTAATGGCGGCCAGCTCCTCGGTCATGGTGATCATTTCAAAGATGCCTATTCTCCCCACGTATCCTGTTTTTGCGCACTTCTTGCACCCCACGGGCTTGTACACAGAAACGTCTTTTCCTCTGGAAAGAATGTTTGAAACTTTTTCCTGGAATGCCTGCGGGGCCTGAGCCACGGTTTGGGAGATCAAGTCTTTGAACTCTTTCCGCAGTTCTGTTTTTTCTTTGCAGTTGTCGCATAAATGTCTCACCAGCCGCTGGGCAAGACCGATATTCAGGGCCGAAGGAAGAAGGTACCGC
>CAYYUL010000011.1:0-11805 GCA_964474915.1 uncultured Candidatus Saccharibacteria bacterium
CAATCCTCGGGCAAAAAAGAATCGGGTATTCAAGGTGCTTTCCTCTCAAAAGCAAAAAGGATTGTATCTCGTGGGAGAGCTTGCCAATATCATTCCACAGAATGCACGGATGCTGAACCGCCTGTTCTTTCTTGTGGAAAAAGAATACGGGGCGTCTTCCTCTTCAAACCAAAAAGACCGCATGAAGCATGCTCTTTCCAAAGGGAATGAATTCCTCCTGAAAGAATCCAGGAAGGGAAATACCGACTGGCTGGGAAACATTCACTGCGTCATTCTCTTGATCTCTGCTCCCCGCAAAAGCCTTCCTGAAATATTCTTTGCGAAAATGGGGGTCATGCATATCATTCTTGGCCGGGACAAACGCACCATTGACGTTGAGCAGCAGCTTGGAGAAACCCTTCGGCCCCACCACGTCAAAGCATTCGGGAACGTGATATCAGGAAAACTGCTTCCGGGAGACAACATGCTCGTTGCGACAAAGGAATTGTTCCGGGCACTCCAGAAAGAAAGGCTCCTCAAGGAATGCATGGGCGCCCAGGATGAAGCTCGCCTGAAAACCGTCTTCCAGTCAAAACAGAAACAACTCAAAGGAACCCAAGGGGTCCTGTTTTCCGCATTCCTGGAAACCCGCAAGAAGCAGAATAGGCAAAGCTTGTTCTTTCAGAATAGGATTTCCCTCTTGCGGCTTCCTGAGCTTCCGGAACTTCCCATCAAAATAAGCAAGAATACCGCATTTCTTTCCATATTCGCATTGCTTCTCCTCTCGGGGATGCTGCTTTTGAGAGGACAGCAGTTCTTCTTCAATAAAGAAGCAGGGGCCCTGAAGCAGACGATTGAATCTCTCCGCCAGGAAGCAAAGAAAGCTCTTTCAAAGAATGATGAGAAAAACGCATTTCTCCTGCTCAACAAGGCCTTAGATCTCGCGTCTTCAAAAGCGCTTCCCGCAAGAGAAATGCAATCTTTGCAGCAGATCCTGGGAAAGGAGCTCCTTGCCATAAGCCGCATAGAGAAAATTGAGGAGCCCCAGGTTTTGGCCGAGATACCCGCAAAAGAAATAGGCCTTCTCGCCAGGCAAATGGTCAGGGCTGGAGACACTCTGTACCTCTCCAATCCTTCTTCGGGAAATATCTATGCGATACATACGGGAACGAATAAAAAACAGCTCTTCAAAAAGAGCGGGAACATCAAGCTTGCGGCATCCCTTGGCCAATCTGCTCTGTTCTTTGAGGAGCCCGATACCCTCATTCAGATCACAGGATCCGTAGAGAAGGAAACAACCCTTCAAAACCCATATCCCAATTTCCACCCCTCCTCGATGGCGACATTTGAAGGAAACATCTATTTCTGGGATTCAGATGCCCGCCAAATCGTGAGATATCCTCTCTCTCAATCATTTCAGCTCTCTCCCCATCTCTGGTTCAACTCCCAGACCAAGCAAAAACCGCAAGGGAAGACTCCTGTTCCTTTCGCAATCGATAGAAACATCTGGATGGTGTCAAGGGGAAACGAGATTGAACGGTACTTTGCGGGCTTCTATCAGGAAACTCTCCCCCAACTCGTATTCCCCAAGATCAAAGAGATTTCAGAGATCTACACCCGTTCAGACCTCTCTTCCCTGTATATCTTGGAAGCCTCTCAGAAACGAGTCGTTGTCATATCAAAAAACGGACTTCCGCAGAAACAGTACGAAAGCCCGCATTTTGACAACCTTCTCTCCCTCCAAATTTCTCAAGACGGGAAAACAATCTATCTTCTCAACGGAACCCGGGTGCTAAAGATTGAACAGTAACTTACTTGAGCTCTACTTTTGCTCCAGCCGTTTCAAACTTCTTCTTGAGCTCTTCGGCGGCATCCTTCTTAAGGTTCTCGGCTACCATCTGAGGGGCAGTAGCAGCTGCATCCACCATGTCCTTGGCTTCTTTCAAGCCTTTGCCGGTCGCGTCCCTCACCACCTTGATAACCTCAATCTTCTGAGCTCCCACTCCAGTCAGCTGCAGGGAAAAGGAAGTCTTCTCCTCTCCCGCTTCTGCGGGAGCTACTTCCACGGGCGCCGCAGCCTGAGCCATAGGAGCCTGAGCCGAAACTCCGAACTTCTTTTCCAGAACCTTCACAAGCTCTGAAAGCTCCAATACGGAAAGCTTCTCTACACTTTCCACAAGGCTCTTAAACTTTGCGGGAACCTCAATCTGTTCTTCGTCAGCCATAGTAATTGGAAATAAAGCTTTGCTTAATTTGCAATCAAGCTTTGCTTATTTTTTGATTTGACTTAATGCGTATACAAGACCTTTGATGTTTCCTTCAAGCACATTCCGGAATCCCTGCAAAGGAGCGCTCATTGCCCCAACCATTCTCGACAAGAGCTGTTCTCTGGTCGGAAGCTGGGCGATCTCCTTTACCGTTTCGGGGTTCCTGAATTCCTGTTCAAAATATCCTCCGAGGATCTTCAAATGGCCTTCTTTCTTGGCAAACCCATAGGCCGCGCGAATGGGCTCTACGGCATCCTTGAACGCAAACACCACTCCAACCTGCCCCTCGAGCTTCTTGGTGTCAACCGCGATCTCTTTCTCTTGGAGAGCTCTCTGGAACAGTGTTTTCTTAATAACCGTGATCTGGGACCCCAAATCCTTCAGATGTTTTCTCAGGGCAGCTAACGCCTTCACATCCAGCCCTTTCACGTCAACAAACACCATGGCGTTCTGCTTCTGGAGCTGTTCCGCAAACTTTTGTACGGTTTCCTGTTTTTGCTCTCTTGTGTGTGGCATATTATGGTTGTTCACCCATGGTAAGCAATAAAAAAGCCTGCGTTCCGCAGACAAACTATTGCGTGGTTGCTTACCCTGGGCGAGCAACCAATCCTCGGCAGGATTTATCTCGCCCTGAGGCGAAACCTGCGGTCTGCGGATACATACCTACCCTATCCTATCAAGATTCTTCTGTCAAGAAAGAAGAAGGAGGGAATAAAAAAAGACTGCACAAAATGCAGTCTCGAAAGGCATGTCTTACCATGCTTCAAACGATTGAGGCTGGAGAAGAACCCACACGAATCCATGGAGATCCTTCGGCAAGATAGCCTTGATTCTTTGAACTATCCTTTCTCGTCTTTCATCCAAGTTGTGCTGTCGTTCAGGATAAAGGCCGGCCCAGATGATGATTTGGAGCGGATGGGTAGGATGATCAAAGGGTCCAATATCAAGTATCAATACTGATATATCCTCTTCTGTCAGCTCTCCTTCTCCAGAGAAAGAGAGCTCCCCTGCTACGATCTGCGGTAAGGATAAGGAGAGAGTTTCTACGACTGGGTCTGGAACACTTCTGGGATCTGTGAGAATCAGAACAAACGGCACTTCGTTTTCCTCCTCATGTTTGGCTGAAAGCATTCTGCCATAGCTCCTTGATCAAGTCAAGGGTTTTGTTCTCAAATAAAAAGGGACGCGTTTCATGCATCCCTTCTGCGGAAAAGGGCACGTTGTCTCATGTGCTTGAACAAGAAGGCAAGCGTCTCATCGAGGGATTGCCCCGTTGTTCCAAAGAACGATCCCATGGCGTCCAACAGCCAATCTTCGAAAGAAGGACTGCGGCCGGGAACATATGCCTGAAAGAGCTCGTCAGAACCCCCGATGCATATGGCAATCACGAATGCCATGTATACCGTAAGAGGAGCATTGAGGCCAGACGCGAGCGTCTTGCTTAAGAAAAAACCCAGGAACCAATACGCAAGCACATGGTACACTATTGAGAGAGCTTGGGTAGCGGGAGTCTGAGTCAAGCTCAAACCCGCAACTGCCGCTATCACTCCCAGGGACAGTCCGGTGAATATGCTGTAGAATACTCCCAATCATTCCTCCTTCTTGAACGGATTACAAGGTACTTTCTGTAACTATGGCAGATATGATCATCCCTGTCTACTGAAGATACTTGGCTTTTGCCTTGTTGTGTTCTTCCAATGTTCTGCTGAAAATCGTTTTTCCTTCAGGGGTGGAAAGATAGTAAAGATAGGGGGATTCTTGAGGGTCAAGGGCGGCTTGAATGCTCTCTAACCCGGGGTTCGCGATAGGGCCGAGAGGCAAGCCCCTATAACGATACGTATTGTATGGAGAGTCTATTTTCATATCTCCGTTTGAAACCTTCTTTTTACTGGTAAGGTAGGTGATGGTTGCGTCAACCTGCAAGGGTATTCCAATCTTCAAGCGTTTCCAAAGAATGCCAGATACCATACGCTTGTCTTCTCGGCTTCTCACTTCTTTCTCAATGAGAGAGGCCATTATTACAACATCTCTGGAAGGATTTCCCGCCTTTGTATCAAAAGTTTCCCGCATGATCGTGATGACGTCTTCAAGAACGGCACCCTTCCTCACGAGATAGGTGTCGGGGAATAGGTACCCTTCCAAGTCAGCATATTGAGAACCTGCGAGATCCTTACCCTGAGGAATCCCCTGCTCTTCTAAATATTGGGCGATATCGTTCCTGTTCCATCCTTCGATGATCATCAGGGTCTGTTTTGCGATGTCCCCCGACGCGATCTTTTGAGTTATTTCTGCCAAGCTCATGCCAGAGCTTAACTCATAATCTCCCGCTTTGAGCGTATGAAAAGCGAACGTTGCCAGAACATAAAAACGGAATGCGATGGAGGATCTAATAAATTTCTGCTCCTCCAAATGCATTCCTATTTCCTTACTCCCCTCCCCTTTTTCTATATGGAAAAGGCGCGTGTTCTCGGAATCATTCAGGGGAATCAATATCTGAAAAAGCAGAAAAGCTGCTCCAAGAAAAACAACGAGAACGAAAATAGATTTCTTCATACAAAGGGAACGAATACAAACCCCGGATATTCTGTTTCTTCAAACTGATCTTCCCCTTTTTTAACGAACGCCCATATGGATTTTTTGATGGGAACCACGATCTTCCCTCCCGCCTTCAATTGTTCTTTCCATGCGGGAGGCAAAGATTTTTCTTTCAGAGAAGCCGACGCCAGGATTTTATCGAACGGACTCTCCTTGGCGTATCCTTCTGCTCCGTTGCTACAGACATATTTCACAATGCCCTTTGTGATAAAGTTGTATGCCGCAACATTCCTTGTACCAACATCAGCAAGGTCTTCAAGAACCTCAATTCCTATCACTCTCCCTGTCTTGCCCACGAGAGAGGCAAGAAGGGCCGTCGTCCATCCGGATCCCGCTCCGATATCCAGTATCTTCTCTCCTTCTTGGGGTTCAAGGAGCTCCAGCATGAAAGCCACCACCAAGGGCTGGGATATGGTCTGCCCTTTACCGATAGGCAAGGCGCTATTGACCTCTGCCAATGACTTGGAATCTTCCGGAAGAAAATCCGCCCGCTTTACCGCTCTGAATGCTTGAATGATGCGGGGGGTCTTGAGCCATCCTTCTGAAATAAGATCCTCAATGAGCGCCATATGTTTTTCTCCATTCTTTCAGGATAGATAAGCGCTTCCAAAACGGAACATGGTCAATAATAAGCTTCCCCTCCAAGTGGTCAATCTCGTGCTGGAAAATTCTCGCCGCAAGGCCGGAAACTCTCATGCGAACCTTCTCTCCTTTCGAGTTCTGGCATTCCACATCCACTTCTCTTGCCCGTTTCACCTTTATGAACAGTCCCGGCATGCTTAAGCATCCCTCTTCTGCAATTTGTGCGACCCTGCTTTTCTTGAGAATCTTGGGGTTGAAAAAACCAAGGGATTTCTTGGGTCCTTGCACAATGAACACTCTCTGGGAAATGCCCAGCTGCGGAGCTGCAAGCCCCACTCCCCGGTATTCCTTCATCACCTTGATCATATGAGGAATAAGGCTTCTCATATCTCGAGTGACATCCCCCACTTCCTTTGAGCGCTTTTTGAGTACGGGGTTCCCGTATATGACAACCTTTGAAGGGAATTCCATGGCAGGGGCGCCAGGATTTGAACCTAGACTAATGGATTTGGAGTCCATTGTGCTGCCGTTGACACTACGCCCCCATGTTGCGCTTACTTTGCGTAAGCACAATTATTTCTTCGCTTCTTTGTGTGCTGTGTGTTTTCTACAAAATTTACAGAATTTCTTCAAGTCTAGCTCTTATAGTCTTTCTTCCGCTGTAATGCTATAATCTAATCAGGTCTGTCGCTCTAAAGTCGGGCGGATATGGTAATCTACTGCGGCAGGTCTTCTGAGTCACAGAAGGGACAGTGAGATAAAACGCAACTCACACATATCCGCTCACATGCTCTTTTCGGGGCGGTGTATCACCGCTCTTTTTTCATTTCTTTGCTTCCTTGTGAAGCGTGTGCTTCCTGCAATGCCTGCAGTATTTCTTCATCTCGAGCTTTTTCTGGGCCACCGCATCCTTCTTTGATTTGTGGACGAAATGGGTGACGTTCTTGCAGGAATCGCACTGGAACTTTGCGTATGACTTTCTTTTATCTGCCATGAACCAGAACGGAGTTCGGTTCATGGCTACCCCGTACCGAGCTTCGCTCTGGTACTGGGGTGCCATACCTACTCCGGTATTATTTGTTATTTATGAGCCGATGGTGGGAATCGGACCCACGACCTACACCTTACCATGGTGTTGCTCTGCCACTGAGCTACATCGGCGTTTGTGCTGTTATTCCATCATTGTGCTTCTGAAACGGAATCTCCTGGGCGATTGTTAATATGGTTGCTTGCTCTACAATCGCCCGCGAGAACAAAGCAGTTTGTTCTCGCCCACTGAGCTACATCGGCGTTTCTGTGGGCCGGGCAGGATTCGAACCTGCGTAGCCGTGAGGCGCGTGATTTACAGTCACGTGCAATTGTCCACTCTGCCACCGACCCCCGTCTAACTTTTAGTGTATTCTTGGATCCAGCGTCTTATTTGTTGCAGAAGACGCTTATCTGAATATCTGATATGAACCGTCCCATATTTTGTTTCGCGACCATACTTTTTCTGTGTATCCTTTCGAACGTACGGTTTTGTAAACTGGGTGAATGGTACCGCCGTCGCTCCGATCCAAAACCTTTGCAATACTTTCAAATCTTGATCAGCATAGCAGTAAATATGGATTCGTATCCGTTCTTCTTGTACACCACAGATTTTTCTTAGAAACCGCAGGAAGAATCTAATCATGACTGGATCGCTATTTGTAAATTCTACGGTCCAGTTAGGTCTTCGTGATCTGCCAGGTTCCCTGTACGAACCCTCCGCCCAATATAGCATTATCCCTGCAAGCTTTAATCTTTTTTCTTCCGTACTAAGCTTCCGTTTGAGCTTATAAGAAAGAGGGCTATCCTCGAAGTGTATCCTATTCGTTTCGTTCTTGGTGCGTCTTGGTAGACCGCGCCTCTTCATGAATTTATATACTACCCAAGGACTTACACCGAGCTTTTCACCCACCTCTCGAGCAGATAATCCTGACTGGTAAAGAACATTGACCTCCTGTATAGCAAGGTTTACCATATCCTCTTCCTTATATCACAAAATCTCCTACCCTGCAATAACTCTGCCGTGCCTCTTCTTCCACTCCTCGATCTTCTTGTGGTTTCCAGAGAGCAAAACCTTGGGTACCCTCCATCTCTCTCCTTTCTTTGGCTCGAACACTTCGGGCCTCGTGTATTGGGGATATTCCAGAAATCCCTTTCCTCCCCTTCCCTGTTTCTTCTGCACGCGCTCCTTCAAGAACTCCTGCTTCCCTACCACTCCGGGAATC
Organism: uncultured Candidatus Saccharibacteria bacterium; assembly: GCA_964474915.1. Taxonomy (GTDB): domain Bacteria; phylum Patescibacteriota; class Minisyncoccia; order Minisyncoccales; family UBA10102; genus JAUSJU01. The sequence goes on from CAYYUL010000011.1 coordinate 7,676, forward strand.
AGTCTCGCAACGCTTTCTATGACCGCCATTGCGGCAACCTCTCCTCCCATAAGCACGAAATCTCCGAGAGATATCTCTTCGTCCGCAAGATGGGCTGCAACCCTCTCGTCTATTCCCTCATACCTCCCGCAAAGGAACACAAGCTGATCCAATTTGGAAAACTCATACGCCTTGTTCTGGGTAAACTTCTTGCCCCTGGGAGTGAAAAGAATGACTTTTGACTTCTTTTTCTTCTTCAGGGACTGTAATGCCCTGTACCATGGCTCCACATTCATCACCATGCCTAATCCTCCCCCGAAAGGCTTGTCGTCTACGGACTTGTGCTTGTCCCGCGCCCAGTCTCTGAGATTATGAACCCGAAGCTCAAAAAGCTTTCTCTTGAGAGCTTTCTGAATGAGAGACTCCTCCTGGAAGGGCTCGAACAAGCGGGGAAATATGGTGATAACGTCAAATCTCATATAAAAGAAAACGGCGCCTTTAGAATAGCACCGTTTCCCTTGAGATTCAAACCTCTAAATCTTCAGGTTGTCCAGAGATTCTTTCTGCTCTCTTGGAGCTCTCCTTCCGCCTTCGGGTTCCTCAATCTTGAGGTTCACCCTTGCGTGGTTCTTGAGGCCGATCATCCGGATAAGCGTGCGTATGGACCTTGCCGTTGACCCCTCTCTCCCGATGACCTGTCCCATGTCGTCTGCATGGACTTTAAGGGTTAAAAGCACTCCCATCTCGTCAACCTTGCGGTCGACTTTCACGTCTTGCGGGTTGTCAACCAACGCCTTTACCACGTACTCCAAGAATGCCTGATCGCTTGTGTTGTCTGTCATTTCAAACAAGGAATTGCTGATGTGCGGTTTCTCGACCTTTCAGTCGTACGAGATTCAGTATACGTAAGCCTGATGTGTTGTCAAATAATAAAAAGCCCCAAGGGAATGGAATTCCGCAACTCTTTAACTTTTCTTGTATGGTGCCCCCAGAAGGAATCGAACCCTCATCAGCGGCTTAAAAGGCCGTTGCTCTACCACTGAGCTATGGGGGCGAAAGCAAACTGCTTTGCTTTCGCGAGTATTCTAGCAATTCGTCCTCGAATTGCGTAAAAGAATACTCAGGGCTTCACCGAAGGTGAAGTACCTTGAACAATATACCTTACAATCCTTCCTTCTTCAAGCGAGCGAGCAGGTCTTTCTGCTCTTGAGAGAGCTTCTTGGGAACCTTGATTTCAAGCTCCACGAACATGTTCCCTCTTCCGAGGCGCGCGAAATGAGGAAGCCCTTTTCCCGGCACCTTTAATATCCTTCCGGATTCTGTTCCTTCGGGAACCTGCAGCGCCATACCTCCACCATCGATCACGGGAATTTCGATCTCGTCTCCCATGACCGCCTGGGAGAAAGATATGGGAGTTTTGAGATACAGGTCGTCTCCTTTGCGAATGAACACGGGGTGGGGCTTGATGCGGATTCTCAGATACAAATCCCCGGTTCTTCCTTTTCTCTTCCCTGCATCCCCTTTTCCTTCAATCTTAAGCAGCTGGTTCGTATCGACGCCCGCGGGTATTATCACCTTGAGCTGCTCTTGGTTTCTTACCCGTCCTTCTCCCTTGCAGACGTTGCAGAGTTTCTCTGGCTTTAATCCTTCCCCTTCGCATTCAGGGCATATTCCCGACTTGGTAAAAGTCCCGAACATGGTCTTTCGTATCTGCTGGACCTGTCCTGCTCCGCGACACGAGAAGCATTCTTTCACGCGAGTGCCGGGTTCCGCCCCCACCCCTTGGCATCTCGCACACAGGGAAAAACGGGAAATCAGAACAGGCTCGTCTCTCGTGGAGAGCACGGCTTCCAAAGGAAGATCGAGCAATAACTCAATATCCCCTCCTCTTCTCGCCTCCCGAGGCCTTCCCTGGGAAGCCCCTCCGGAAAAGAAATCCTCAAAGATGTCGCCGAAATCATGCAGGTCGAAAGCGAATCCTTCTTCGGGGTCGAATCCTGCGGTATCCTGCCAATTCCAACGGAATCCTCCGAATCCCTGCCCCGCATCTCCTCCTCCTTCAAAAACTTTGCCGAACTTGTCGTACTGGGCCCGCTTATCCTTATTGGAAAGGATCTGGTATGCTTCGGTCACTTCCTTGAACTTTGAAGCGTCTCCTCCTTTGTCCGGATGAAATTTGTGTGCCAGTTTCCGATAGGCCCTTTTAACATCCTCGAAGGTTGCTGTTTTGGAGATTCCGAGGATCTTGTAGTAGTCTTTTGTCATTGATTGGTGGTTCCTTCCTCTGGCGGAGGAGGATCCTCCTGAGGTTTGTCTTTGTATAATTCGGCTCCGATGCGGGAAAGCGTCTGTGAAAGCCCATCCCCTGCCTTGCGGATATCTTCCAGCATATCACCCTCTTTTGCCTTTTTCAATACATCGATCTGGTCTTCCACCTCTTTCTTGAGATCTGCGGGAACTTTCTCTCCCATATCCCGCAATGTCTTTTCCGCGGTATAGATAAGGGCGTCGGCATTGTTGCGAGCCTCGATCATATCCCTTTTCCGCTCGTCTTCCTGCGCGTTCAGCTCCGCCTCTTTCTTCATGCGCTCCACCTCTTCTTTGGAGATTCCCGTTGACCCTTCAATGCGTATGGACTGGGACTTTGCGGTCGCCTTATCCTTTGCGGTTACCGAAAGTATGCCGTTCGCGTCAATGTCAAAGGTCACCTCCACCTGGGGAACCCCCCTGGAAGAAGGAGGAATGCCGTCTAAAATGAACCTGCCCAGAGACTTGTTGTGTTCAGCCATGGAGCGCTCTCCCTGGAGCACATGGACTTCCACGGACGTCTGGTTGTCGGCGGCCGTTGAGAATGTCTGGGTCTTTGAGGTAGGAATGGTGGTATTCTTCTGGATGAGCACCGTATTCACCCCTCCCAAAGTCTCGATTCCCAAAGACAAAGGGGTCACGTCAAGAAGCAAGACGTCTTTCACTTCTCCCTGCAATATCCCTCCCTGGATGGCGGCTCCGATAGCCACTACTTCGTCTGGATTGATGGACTTGTTGGGCTCTTTTCCGAACAGCTGCTTTACGGCCTCCTGAATGGCTGGCATTCTCGTCTGTCCTCCCACAAGCACCACTTCGTCAATCTCCTTGGGAGAAAGCTTTGCTTCGCCCATTGTTCCCTGCACCAGGGTTATGGATTTCTCGATGTACTCTTTCACCATGCCTTCCAATTGCGAGCGCGACAGCTTGTAGTAGAAATGCTTGGGGCCTGAAGCATCTGAAGTAATGAACGGAAGATTCACTTCGGTCTCCAAAGAGCTGGAGAGTTCGATCTTTGCCCGCTCGGCTCCCTCTTTCAGGCGCTGCAAGGCAAGCTGATCTTTGGAAAGGTCAATGCCCTGGTCCCTCTTAAAGCTTTCAATGAGCCAAGAGACCACCTTTTGGTCGAAGTCTTCTCCTCCCAGGTGCGTGTCTCCTCCCGTGGCCTTTACTTCAATGGTGTCTTCTGAAACCTCAAGGACAGAGATGTCGAACGTTCCCCCTCCAAAGTCATACACCACGATCTTCTCGTCCTTCTTTTTATTGAGTCCATATGCCAAAGCGGCTGCCGTGGGCTCGTTGATCACGCGCTTTACGTCAAACCCCGCAATCTCTCCCGCAATCTTGGTCGCCTTCCTCTGGCTGTCGTCAAAGTATGCGGGAACGGTAATAATGGCTTCGGTGATTGGAGATCCCAACTTGTCTTCCGCGTCCTGTTTCAGCTTTCTCAACACCATTGCTGAAATCTCTGGAGGCTTGTACCATTTCTCTCCCATTCTCACCTCCACCCCGCCGTCTGAAGATTCCCTGATCTCATAGGGCAAAAGCTTTGTGTCTTTCTGCACTTCGGCATCCGAGAATCTTCTTCCTATGAGACGCTTGACCACAGACACCGTATCCTTGGGATTGGTAATCTGCTGGCGCCTCGCCTGCACGCCCACAAGCTGCTCTCCGCTCTTTGACACAGCTACAACGGAAGGAGTCGTTCTCGCCCCTTCCCTGTTCTCAATGATTTTCGGCTCTCCGTTCTCTGTAATCGCCATTGCAGAAAACGTGGTGCCGAGGTCTATTCCTAATATTCTTGGCATATCGTATATAGTTAATATGAAGTATCAAGCTCTGTTTAT
>CAYYUL010000012.1:0-4155 GCA_964474915.1 uncultured Candidatus Saccharibacteria bacterium
GAGGAAACTTTCGACTGCTTCTCGTAGAAAGAAGAAAGTTGGACTACGGTTTCGTTTAATTCTTTGATCTCTTTTTTTAAACTCTCGTCCGAGGCCGTTTTCTGCGTATATGCAGTCAAAAGGATCTCTTGCGCGTCAACAGATCCTTTCAGGTAAATGCGCAGGGACAGCAAGAGAAGGAATGCACAGAGGAAAAACGCTCCTACGAGAACGAAAAGAATCCAGAGCAGGCGCGTTTCTTCCTCTTTTTTCAATTCCTCTTTAAGAGAGGGGGGGAGAAGGTTAATCATATGCGTGTGCGCAAGGCAAGTCCCAACACTGTGGCGTACGCAAGGGAGTCTTCAAAAGAAAGCGGGGGGATATGCGTGATCTTTTCAGAGAGAATGTTCACCCAGGGATTCCCTACGGAAACCTCGACCTTGAGCTCCTGGGAAAGGAATTCGGGAAACCCTTTAAGCAAAGCTCCTCCTCCGCACAAGGAGATATGGGTGATGCGCTGGTTCTCTTTTTGAAGATGTTCGTGGCTTGCGTGAGATCCGTAGTAATCCATATACTGTTTCACTTTGCCGGCAAGCTCTTTGAGCACGGGGTTCAACGCTTCTCTCACAGCGTTCGCGCCTTTCTCTTTCAAAGGGGCAACACCGTACTGATCCTTCAACTTTTCTGCCTCGTTTCGATCAATGCGCAAGACGGCCATGAGGGCATCCGTCAATTGGGAAGAGGAAACGGGAATGGAAACGGTAAACCTGGGGGATTTCCCGGAAAACACTACGAATCCGGTTCTCGTCGCCCCGAAATCCAATATGAGCGTTGTAGAAGGCGAGGTTTTTTGCAGAAACAATGCCCGGCTTATGGATAGCGATTCGAGCTCTAAGGCCACGGGCTTTAATCCCGCTTTCAAAAGTACGGAAACGTATGAATCCACCGTGGGTTTTGGGATGGCGACGAGCAGGACATCGGTATGGTCTATATGGTTGGAGAGGGGAGGCACGACCTGGTAATCCAGGTATACCGAGTCCATGGGAAAAGGAATGTAGTTTTCCGCCTCAAAGCGTATGGCTTGCTCCAGTTCTTTTCCGTACAGCAGGGGGAGCTGGACGACCTGCAAAAAGGCTTTCTCTTCCGGCAGGGAAACCACGGCATACGTTGTATTGAGGGGCCGGCCGTGAACCTTTGGAAGGAAATGAGCAATAGTTGAAGCCAGTTCGTCTTCTTTTATTATCTCCCCGGCAGAAACCAATCCTTCCGGAACTTTTTCTTCCCCGAAGGAAACAAGCTCTACTCGATCTCCCACCTTCTCCAGTTTTGCAATCTTTAAGGAAAGGTCTGAAATGTCTAATCCGAAGGCGCTCTGTTTCAAAGATAAAAATTCCAGCATGCTTCTATTGTATCCCCCTTTTAAGGTTCATTCAATTTCTTTCCAGTCTTCCACCCGGAACGCTCCTCCGGGACCCGAGGTGAACGACGCGTTCTGAAGGCCGATCTCATAGGTAAGAACGGTGTTGTTTTTCAGTCCAAGCTTGTAGGCGGTAATTTCCCTGACGTTCGTATTGTTCTCAATGGAAGTTTTCCCCGACGACGAATAGAGGATGTCGGCTTGCGCATTATTCTTCATGGCAATCGCCGAATCAAGGACGGACGTAGAAAGATACATCAGATAACTTCCTGCGCTTGAAGAACCCTTGGAAATGCTGTTGTTCTGAAGGTTGACGGTGCCGTCGGCCACGATGATTCCCGAAGAAGACCCGTACGAAGAGGCGAGCTGTATCGTACTATCATTTTTTACATCGATATTTCCAACGACCCACAAGGTGCCCGTAACCGTAAGCTGGGCGGAGTTTTCAAGAGCGAGGTTCCCCATAATCTTTTTTGGCCCCAATGAAGCAGTCTGGCTTCCGGACATCGCGTAGTTTCCCAGAATAATCCCTCCTGCTTCGGCTGTCAGCTTCCATGAATCAATCTGCTCTTGCGTGATGGGAAGAGGGATCGGATCTATGGGCGGTGAAAGCGGGCTGGCATACGACCCATACGTGCATGCCGTCTGGGTATTCGCATGGAGAGTCCCTGTGATCGAAGAGCTGTCGCACGCGTCAGCGTACGCGTCTCCCTGAACCGAGGTTTCCTTGATGCGTTTTCCGGATCCCGCCACCTTCACGGTCCCCGTGATAATTGCTCCGGAAGTTCCTTCTATGGATCCTGTGGCAAAGATATTTCCTACAATCTTGCTCAAGTTTTCCATTTCCACGCCTCCGTTTCCCACCTGGGCTCCGAAGAAAAATGAGACGCCGTCTGCGGATATCGCGTATACCGCCTGGGATTTCTTCGTGCGCGAAGAAATAGTGCCTTCGCTAGTGACCGTCCTGCTGCCCCCTGCCAAATCAGATATCATGGTCTGGACAACGGATCCCGCAACGGAAAGCGGGATGGGATTGGTCCAAACCAATCCCTTTTTCAGGCGCAACAGAGCGTCTTCCACTCCTGCTTCTGACGCATAGTAGGCCTGGGAAGAAAGCACAAGATTTCTCGCAATCAGCTCGTGCCGAAAACTCAGGAAGAACAATGTCCCTCCGAAGGCCGTGAGCGTCGCCAACACCAGAATGCTCAAGTATATTGCAATGAATCCTCTGTGCATACGATTATCTGACGGTGACGCTGAACGTAATATCCTGGGTGGCTGCGGTTTCTGGCCTGTTGCCGGGGTTTGGACGCATAACCACAAGGTGGACCTGCATAGATTCTTCCGGAGAAACGGATGCCATTCGCGTAATCTGGAATTCGCTCACCCGAACGGAGCTTGAGGTAACGGCTATCGGATCCTGCCCCTCTGTTTTCTTGCAAAGCTGTTCTGAGCACAGGAAAAAATCCACGAACGTATTCGTTTCGCCGTCAGGAAGATTCTCCCTGGTTTCCAGGGAGAGCTGGGAAGAAGAGGTCGTGGGCGTATAGAGGGAAACTGCCTGACGGGCCTCCTGCGTGATGGAATCTTTTGCGCGCTCCGCATTCGAAATAACTTCCTCCATGGCGCTCACTTTCACGCGTACGTTCAGCACCCATACCAAAAAGGTGCCGAGGCTTCCCAGAAGCAATCCCAGCAGAACCACGTAGAGCAAGGCTTCAATGAGAGTAAATCCTTTGGATGGCTGCCTGTTCATTTCCAGTTTGTAAGATAGCTTGCCAAAGAAACCGAATGGGGCCTTGAGCGCTCATTCCATAATACCTGTACGGTAATTTTTTTTGTGTCGGGATCAGGGGTTCCTCCTGACTCCACGAGATCCTGCTGGGCATTCCGCTGTGCCTGCGAAAAAGTCACGGTCCTTGTAAAGATCCCTATGGTCTCCTGCCCCTGTATGAATTGCCATTTGGGAGGGATATCCGAAGATGTTCTTGGGTAGTACGGAGTTCCCGTAAGCATTACTCCTAACCCATCGTACGCATTGCTTGGGTCGTCTTGATTCCAAACAATCTCATTTCTGAAGCTCCGCACGGCTTCCATTGCCTCTTGAGCCATAGAACTTGCCTGGGCGGTCTGCTTATACAAGATTGCAGCTCCCAACGAAAAAGAAGCGAATCCCATAAGAACTCCCATGGTTGCAAGCAGCACGGTCGAGGACACAAGGATTTCAATTACTGAAAATCCTTTTTGTGATTTATTGCCAGGATGGATTGGAAACATATAAGGACGTTCCTTTAGTTGTTTGGCCCGCAGCATCATATTGGAGAAGATTTCCCGTAGAGTCTCCTGAAAGTTCGATAATCAGTGGTTTTGTATTATGCCTTCGGTCCCGATGCACGGAAAACTGCGTTCCCAAGCCAAGATCGTTCAGAAGGTGCGTATGAATCCTGATCTTCTGCGTTTCTCCCGCCACGTTCACCTCTCCCTCCCATGAAAACGCCCCTCCTGATACAAAGTCCGCCATGGGAATCGTCTTGGTCAAACCGGGAAACACCAGCCGCACGGATTCAGACGCGGTATTGATCGTGCGCCCCACATAATTCACGTGCACGTGGCGAGAATCTTTCACGCGGCTCTCGTCAGAGAGAACGGGAGATGTCCCTGCGATCAACGTTCCAAAGGAATTAAGGGATATGGTTCTTGTCTGGGAATGATCGGCGGTTAACCAGAGAGAGACGCTGCCTGAAGGCACGGGAAATCCA
>CAYYUL010000012.1:4165-9250 GCA_964474915.1 uncultured Candidatus Saccharibacteria bacterium
CAGTTACTTTCTGGAATACCGTTTCGTTTCCCGCCCCGAGCACAATATCGGAAAATTTCACCTTGGGAGAAAGCAAAATAACCTTGTCTTTCGAGGTGTCTCGGCTGGCATACGTTGCCCCCGTAAAAAGCGTGTACGTATGGGGGGCTGCTGAAGCGTCAACATACACGCCCCACGGCTTGTTTCCTTCGGAAGCCTGTGCCTTGCTTTGAGCGGTGCGGAAAGTGGTCATCAATTCTTGGGTGGTATTTGCCAGCACGCTTGTTTCCTGGAACAGCCGGAGGGCCGGAACAGAAAGCAAAGAGAGCAGAAAGATAATGGCTATGCCGGCAACGGCTTCAACAAGCGTGAATCCCCTGGTCATTGGATCTTATTGAGCATGGAATACATGCGCTGGATCACGGAAATCGCGAAAAATCCCACCGCCGCTCCCATGCAAATCATGAGCAAGGGCTCGATGATGGTGGAGAGATTCCTCGTGAGGGTATCCAGCTCTTCTTCAAAGAACTCGGCTAATTTTTGAAGCATTTCCCCGGTTTTCCCCGTCTCCTCTCCCACAGACAGCATCTGAAACGTGATGGGCGGGAAAAGATTCGAGTATTTTGAAAGTATGTCGGAAAGCTTTGCCCCTTTGCGTATTTCCTCTGAAGAAGACGCGACTGCGTTCCGGAAACTACTGTTTGAAAGCACTTTGGAAGTTATTTCCAAAGATCTCACAATGGGAACCCCTGAAGAAATGAGGGAACTCAAGGTCCTCGCGAAAGAAGCCGTATTGGATTGCCTCACAAGCTTTGAAAAAAGCGGTGCTTTCAAGAGTACAACGTCCAGAAACAGTTTTATGCGTGAAGACCTCAACGCAAAGAATCCCGCGAGGAAGAGGGCTAAGAAAAAGAAGGGGAGAAGGTACCAGAATCGAGACAGCAGAGTCCCAAGATTAATGGTAGCTTCCGTCATGGGAGGAAGCTCCACCCCTAAATCCTTGAACGTGGAGGCCAGGGTGGGGACCACGAAGATAAGCATTAAAATCCCGATCCCCAGCATGGCAGAAAGTATGACCGAGGGATACAGCAGGGCTCCCTGCACTTTTGATTTCATGTCGTGCTCCCTCTCCAGTTGCAGGGTCAGCGTGGAGAGCACCTGTTCCAAGGTTCCCGATTCTTCTCCCACTTTCACCATATTCACGAACAGTTCGGAAAAAATCTGGGGGAAAGAGGCTATCGCATCGGAAAACGCCTGGCCTTTCAACACCTGTTCTTTCATTGAAACAATGGTCTTTTGGAAGATTTTACTGCGGGATTGCGAGGAAAGAACATCAAGAGCTTTTGGTATCGCCACTCCTGCCCCAACCATAACCTGGAGATTCCGCACGAACATCATCTTTTCTTCCAGGGAGACTCCGAACAACGCACTCTGGATATCTTGGAAGCCAGCTCGTTTGGGGGCGTCTCCAACCCCGTGCGCCAAGGTGAGAACAAACCCTCTCTTATGGAGCTCCTGCGCAAGATCGCGCTCTGACTTCGCTTCTTCGGTCCCTGAAATGCGATCTCCCTTGGAAGAAACCGCAGTGTAAAAATACGTAGGCATTACTCGGTAATGACGCGCAGCACCTCTTCAATGGACGTAATGCCTTGGGCCGCTTTCACAAGGCCGTCTTCCACCATGGTTGCCATGCCCTCTGATTCTGCTTGCTTTTGAAGCTGTTCCGTATCCGCATTCTTCAGTATCAATTCCTTCATGGTTTCTGTGATCGGAAGCACTTCGTAAATGCCGATTCTCCCTTTGTATCCGTCTTTGCTCTCCTCCTGAGGCTTTGGCCGGAAAAAGGGAATGGAGTCCAATGACTGCTTTTGTTTTGAGATCTTGAGATCCTGCAAAAGCTTTAAGACTTTTTCTACGTTGCAGTGCTCTGAAAGGGAGCGTATGTCTTCTGCAGAAAGCGTGTACTGCTCCTTTTCTTCGCAAAGCTTCCTCACCAGCCGCTGGGCCATGATCACGCTCAGGGTGGAAGAAATGAGAAAGGGTTCCAATTTCATATCGAGCAAGCGCGGGATTGCCCCGGCTGCTGAATTGGTATGGAGCGTGGAGAGCACAAGGTGCCCAGTAAGTGAAGCATTTACCGCTAAGCCGGCTGTCTCTCTGTCCCGTATCTCTCCCACCATGATGATGTTCGGGTCCTGGCGCAAGAGAGCTCGAAGCCCTGAAGCGAAACTAAGCCCTGCTTTGGGATTGACCTGGGTCTGGTTCACTCTTGGCATGCGGTATTCAATGGGATCCTCCACTGTGGAAATGTTCACCTCCGGAGTATTGAGAATTTCCATCATGGAATATAAGGTCGTGGTTTTCCCGGACCCCGTGGGTCCTGTCACCAAGATCATGCCCACTGGTTTCTTCAGGGCTTTATGAAGCTCCTCCAAGGGATTTCCCCAGATGCCAAGATCCTCAAGGCTGAAGGCCCGCGCCGTTTCAGAAAGCAGACGCATCACGATCTTCTCTCCGTTGAACACGGGAAGAATGGAGACTCTCACCGAATATTTATACTCCTCGCTTTCCACCTTGAACCTTCCGTCTTGGGGAAGACGGTGTTCGTCAAGCCTCAGGCTGGAAAGCACTTTAATGCGCGCCACGATGCCCTGGGCCGCTGTTTTGGGCAATACCATGGCGTCTTTCAACACCCCGTCAATGCGGTATCTTACGACCACGTCTTTTTCCGAAGGCTCGATGTGGATATCGGAAGCTCTCTGCAGGATCGCGTGCTTTAACAAGGTATCCACAATGCGGATGATCGGGATTTCTTCGGCGGCCTTTTCCAAATCCTCCGAAACCTGCTCTGCCTGTTCTTGCCTTGGAAGCTCCGCTGTTTCCTTCTGGATCATGTCTCCGAACTCCGCTTCCAGGGTCTTGGAATACTGCTTGAGCACGTGCTTGATGCTTTCCGTATCCGTAAGGCGCGGAAGGATCTTCAAAGAAGACTTTTTCTTGATGAAATCTATGGTTGCCAGGTCTTCCGGATCCACCATTGCGACCTCCAATCCCTGCGGAGATTTTCGGAACGAAATGATGTTATGGGACCTCGCAATGGGTTCCGGGATGATTCCCAGCACCTCAGGGTCCACCACCTCTTCTTCCAGGTTGATAAAGGGGATGCCCAAAATATACGCCTCCATTTTTACGAGTTCTTTTTCGGCAATCAGTCCTTCCTGCAAAAGAACATCCCCCAAGAATTTCTTTGTTTTGCCTATCTTTTTTTCCGCATGTAAAATATCTGCCGGCTTGACCAAGCCAGAGTCCAGCAAAAAAGCTTTCAATTGCGAATTCTCAATCATTTGTTCACTCCTGAAAACTCTGCTTTATCTTCTCAATAATGTCCTGAAGATGATAGTCCGACTTCACCAGATACGTGGTAGCTCCCAAGTCCAGTGCTTTTTGCACGTCTCCGAGCCCTTCCAGATTCGTGAGCACCATGACGGGAATATCCTTGGTGCCCTCGTCCTTCTTTAAGGCCGAAAGCACGTCAAATCCGCTCATTTTGGGAAGAATAAGGTCTAAGAGAACGAGGTCTGGATGTTTCTTCTTTGCATCCTCCAACCCCTTCTCTCCATCCAGGGCGGAAGACACGTCAAACCCTTCCTGCCTGAGGATGTCTCCAAGGCTCTTCTGAAGGGACGGTTCGTCTTCAATAAAAAGAATGTGTTTCATTGTTGTTATAACGGAATAATAAACGAGAATGTCGACCCTTTTTGTTCGTTTGAGACAAATCTCATGGATCCCTTTCCCTTCTCAATGATGGATTTTGCGATGTAGAGCCCAAGGCCGGATCCCTGCACCTGGAATTTGTGGGCGTTCTGAGACCTGAAAAACTTCTGAAAGATGTATTTCTGGTCGTCTTTGGGAATTCCTATTCCCTGGTCCGTGACGGAGAACAAAAGATTCTTTCCCTTCTGAGAATACGCGACTGCCACCTGGTTCCCCTCCGGAGAATACCTGATTGCATTATCTATAAGATTGGTGATCACATGCCTCAGTTGAATCTGATCGAAAGAAACGCCCTCCTGCATGTCTCCTCCTTCCACCTTCACTCGCACCCTGCGCATATTCATTGAAGGTTCAAGCTCCCTCAAAATATCTTCCAGGAGCTGCTTGAAGCTGAATGTTTCTTTTTTGACCTGCACCGTATTCTCTTCCAGCTGAGAAACAAGGAGCAGATCCCTCACCAGATCAATCATGCGTGAGGTATTTCCTTTCAGCATCTGAAGGTACTCCTCCTGTTTTTCCTTTGACACAGCTGTGTTCTGGGAGGTAAGGAAATCCAGGGACCAGCTCATATTGGAAAGGGGAGATCTCAACTGATGGGACACGATGCTCACGAATTCCACTTTCATGCGGGTGGCTTCCGCCATGCGCTCAAAAGATCTCGTGATAATGAATGAAATGCAGAGGAGTACGGACGTGAGAACAAGAATGCCGAGAGCCGTAATCTGGGGATCCTCAATAAATCTCGTCCCGATTGCATATGAGAATACCGCGAACGCCATGATGCATATTCCCATGATCACGAACAGGAAGTTCGGGCACTGCCAAAGGGGAACGCCGTATTTTCTGCACTGGCCGGGAAGATCGAACTGCGATATAAGCAAGCTTGTTCCTTTCGGAATCAGCCAATTCATATTGGAACATTGTACCATAAATGAATTGCCCAAACCAAGCAATTATGGTATTTTTGCTTAGCCAGGGGTAAGCACAAACCTTTGCGGGGTGTCGTATAGTGGCAGTACGCTTGCTTTGGGAGCATGTAGCCCAGGTTCGATTCCTGGCACCCCGACCAACAAAGACATTTTGAAAATTGAGCAAGGCGAAAATGTAAATCCAACACTTGATGCAATAAAGAAAATTGCGAAAGCCCTTGAGGTTAGTTTTGAGGTTCGTGTTGATGAGTTAATTCAATAAAAGTGCTAATATATTGAGAATATGGAACAAAAACTAAGCAACAATACAAATTCGTATCGTTTACCAGCAGTTGTACTTACGGCAGGCTTTGCTCTTTCTGCTGTTACGGTAGCGCTAACTATAATAGACCGTCCATTGGCG
>CAYYUL010000012.1:9260-11495 GCA_964474915.1 uncultured Candidatus Saccharibacteria bacterium
ACTTGCAATGCGCTCTTTTAATGATGACTTCGTTTCATCGGCGATTTTAACTTTTTTCGCCACTATAATAATCAGATCGCTGGGATGGTTGCTACTTGGAATACGACAATTAATAGTAGGGCACAGAACAAATGGAATGATTTTTGTTCTCACGGCAGTAGTTGTTATCATAGGTGGCTTCCTATTCATAAGTGGTATAGATATTGCATGGGTCTTTTATTCCACGTTTGAGGCGTTCTCGTATTATCGCATCAAGAGATACATCTTTTCTGATTTCCCCCTCCTCGTTTTCAGTAGTGTTCCGGCGATACTTTTACTTCTTATTTCTTCATTGTTTAAACTACTTTTTGTTAGGGCCAACGATGTTTTACTTTATATAGTTTTAGCATTGCTCTTGATCTCAAGTAGCGCTGTAACGGTTGGATTTTTCCGCCTAATAAAAGAGAAGGGGCAAAATCTTCCTTCAGGAACAAGTATGAAGCATGAAAAATGGATTTTAGCAGTATTTATTTTGATTATCACAATGGCCTTTGTAATCTTGTCTATAAAGCATAAATTTGTTAGTATAATACCTTAAGAATTAAATTTCTGCGATGCGCCAGTTTCGCTGGCACGAAATTCGGCGGTGGTGGAAAGCGAGGGCGGGCAAAAATTCCTTCCCCAAAACCCCCTTCTTTTTTGCCCGCCTGAACGTCAGGTTTCGTTCCTGCCGCGCGAAGCGCGGCAATCAGTCGGGATTTTGTTCAAAAAAGGTTCGAGCGGCGTTCAGTAATTGCGACCCAACACAATACGCGGGAGTAGTACAATGGCAGTACGCTTGCCTTCCAAGCAAGATACGCGAGTTCGATTCTCGTCTCCCGCTCATGCAAATAAGCAAAGCTTTTCTCTCAAACGAGATAAAGAACTCCTCCGAATCCTGGGACAATGTGTGGAAGCATATTCCTTCAAAGTTCCCGGGAAGCTCCCTTCTTGAAAGCTGGTATCGCAACATCGTCTATTTCCCTGCATTCAACAAGCTTCTCGAGCCCGTCTCTCTGCCTCAGAAAGACGTTCTGGAGCTTGGAAGCGGGACCGGAAACAACAGCCTCTATTTTTCCAAGAAGTACCCTCTGCGTTCAGTGACACTCGTGGATTTCAGCGATATCGCGCTTCAACGGACAAAAGACCGCGAATTCTCATGCGGGGTTGTAAAACTCAAGAAAAATCTGCTTGAGTTTCGACCCCCTTCCCCCTATGGATTTGTGCACAGCACGGGTCTTATTGAGCATTTCTCCGGGGTGGAACAGCTCGCCGTGGTGAGAAAACACGCAGAGTGCGCAGAACAAGGAGGGTACGTCATGATCTGGGTCCCCATACGATCTTTCGCGTTTTCTTGCATCGGCAAGTTTAATCAGGCGATGGGAATAGAAGAAGTCCCCTTAAGCGAACAGAAGCTCAAAATGCTTTGCGCCGAAAGCAACCTTCAAATCATCAACGAGGGCAAGACGGCATTCGGAGCCCTCTATGGAATACTCGCCCAGAAAACCTAGGCCCTCTTGCGTCTAGTTGTTGACGAGATATAATACATTACATGGACATCCTTTCTTTGTTCTCATTCCCCGTACTTCTTGGAGCGATTATCCTTATCGTCCTTGGAGGATTAAGGGTAATCAATCAGTATGAACGAGGAATCGTACTCACCCTGGGTAAATATTCAAACACCAGACAACCGGGCCTTACCTGGATTTTCTTTCTGCTGGGCATCCAACGGATGATCAAAATTGATGTGCGTATTATCACCGCCACCATTCCCCAGCAAGAAGTCATTACAAAAGATAACGTACCGGTTGGAATCAATGCGGTAGTGTACTTCCGCGTGGAGGTGCCGGAAAAAGCGGTACTTGAAATAGAAAACTTTTCTTGGGCGGTTAAAGAGTACGCTCAAGCAGTGCTTCGTGATGTCATCGGAGGAATCGAGCTTGACGAGCTCCTGACCGCACGGCAGAAAATCGCGCAGGAAATTGAAAAGATCGTGGAAGAGGCGACGAAAGCCTGGGGAATCAACGTAACCGATATTAAAATCCAAGATATCGAACTGCCGGCTGACATGAAGCGCGTCATGGCCAAGCAAGCGGAATCGGAACGGGAACGGAGAGCCGTCATTATCAGATCAGAAGGAGAATTCGCCGCCGCAGAGCGCCTTTCTCAAGCGGCGGAACGGTTAAGCTCTGTGCCGGGAGGAATTTCACTCCGTAC
>CAYYUL010000013.1:0-6343 GCA_964474915.1 uncultured Candidatus Saccharibacteria bacterium
TGGAGACGAGATTGCGGTTGCCACCAAAGGAGAACCTCCTACAGGGGTGATCCTGGTGCGAGTCGGCTCCATTCCTTAGTAATGCTGAGAGGGGGATACAGGGCGGGTAAAAGCTTGAGAGCAACCCGCCCTTTTTACATGAAACAAGTTCTGATATCATCCCCGATGCGGATAGTGATACGAGTCTAAAACCAACGAATCGCCAGAAAGGCGGTTTTTTGGTAGAGTTGAGATATGGATATAGATCCCAAAGTACATCATTGTTCTCAGAGAATAGCCACAGGGAGCTTGGATTTTGTCCTCGATCTTTTCACCGAGCTGGGTTTTGAGGTGCTCGAGAGAAGCAAGGAAAATGAGGTTGCATGGATTATTCAGAAGGGGAGTAGTTTTGTATTTCAGTTCGTAGAATCAGATCAAACCACTCTTTCTACCGAAATTAAGTATAATTCACACATAGGATTCATCAGTGAGAATCCAAAGCATCAAACCGAGAGAATAAAACAGTGGATACAATCTCGGGGTGTCAAAACAGCTGAGGGAGGTTGGACCGAGCAAGAACTTTGGTTGGATTGCCCGGAGATTTTTATAGATTTTGTATTGGAGATTATGCATAAAAGTATTGCTGGCGAATAGATGGAATCATGAAAATCAATGTCGTCACCATCTGTTGCAGCGCTTCTTTCTATCGGCAGGCCCTGGAAGTCCAGAGAGATCTGCGGAAAAGAGGGTTTCGAGTGAAGATTCCGCATACGGCAAATAAGATGAAAAAGAGCGGAAATTTTAAGGTCGAGCGCTATAAAACGTGGTTCAAGAACCCTGAGGACTACAAGATAAAAGCAAGATTCATGCGCCAGCACTTCAAGAAGGTGCTTGAATGCGATGCGATCCTGGTCTTGAATTACGAAAAGAACAACTTACAGGGGTATATAGGTGGGAACGGGTTAATGGAGATGGCGCTCGCATTTCATCACAAAAAACCAATTTATGTTCTCAATCCGGTTTCTACAACCTCTCCATTGTACGAAGAAATTCTAGGTATGGCGCCCATTTTTCTTCATGGAGATATAGAAAGGATATGAAAAAATACGCCTTTATTCTTGCTGTCATTAGCATCTTTGCCGTTCTTGGGTGGTGGGGGCAGAATGCCGACTTGAAGCCGGTTTCCGAATCTCCTCATATCGAGGTGTATCTGAATCGTTTTTCCGGCAGACAGAACCCTTCGTTCGCCATTCAGAATGCAGAAGAAGCAGTTCAGCTTGCGCAATTCTTTCGTGATCTGCCGCGACTCCAAGAACTTCCAACAGAACCTGTTCCCTCGAATACGTTTATCCTAGTCAATACCGGTATCCCGGGCATCCCGTCTTATGCTGAGGTCTATAGTGGGATTATTGAATTGCCAGGGCCTTTGTATTATCGAGACGCTAGGAATCTTGCGGGATGGCTTCTGGAACGCCTCAACGCATCTCTTGGGCTTGATGAGCAACAGCCCGTATTAGCTGCGGCTTATGACCAACCGTTAGGTCCGCCGATACCCTTCGGATCGATGCCTCTTTCCGGATCCGAACCGCGATATGAACCGGAACAATGGAATATTCCCGACCCTCTTCCTCTTATAGAGAAAGAGATTCTTGATTTCATAGAGCGGCAGACCAAGAATAATTGCTATAACTATGCCTGCAATAAGAAAACAGGGACGCTTGCATTACCTGGCAGAGGCAGTTTGGTAGATGATAACCCCACGAATGACTATACACCTCCGCATGGCTGGAATGAGGTCGATGTGAATGGAGATGGCGTCATCGGATCTGATGAACGAACATGGTTCCCAGAAGATCTTGTATGTGAGAATGTGAAACGTGCCGCCATCGCTGACGGATTGGTGGTATCTGACTGTGATGTGGCGTGCGAGGAGGGAAGTTATAAGAAAGCTCTCGTCGTCGCCCCCAAGAAAGACTTTCATTGGTACCGCCAGGATGACACCGGGCGCTGGTCGCATAAACGTGGCAATTTACGGGCGAGCGATCGGGATGCGAGCGGCCATCTCATTGATGACCCTCGGAGCGCGGATCGAGACTATGAAAGCGTTGGCGGCGCAAACTACACGGAGTTCT
Source organism: uncultured Candidatus Saccharibacteria bacterium (assembly GCA_964474915.1). Taxonomy (GTDB): domain Bacteria; phylum Patescibacteriota; class Minisyncoccia; order Minisyncoccales; family UBA10102; genus JAUSJU01. The sequence continues at coordinate 2,112 of CAYYUL010000013.1, forward strand.
GTGGGTGTTTCTGCTGCGGGATAAACGTCACCAAGATATGAACTGGATATTCCTCTCGTTTCTCGCACCTTTCTTCTGGGCAAGCTCGAACCTGTTCGATAAGTATGCCTTGGAGAAGGTAGCCCGAGGAGTATACGATTTCCTCTTTTTCGGCACGATAGGAGGAATGCTTGTATTTCTCATTTCGTACCTCGTTTTTGGAATAGAGCAATTCATTCCCGAAGCAATGTTTGCGGTTGCTTCGGGATTTCTCCTGAATTATGATTATCTCTTCTATTCATACGCACTCAAGAAGGAAGAGGCGTCCCGCATCGTGCCCCTGTACATATCATATTCAGTCCCTGTGCTTCTTTTGAACGTATTCCTTTTCGGAGAGGTAATTTCTCGCATTGAGTTCCTTGCGTTCGTCATCATTTTCATTGGCGCTCTCATTCTTTCCATGGGATCCATCGGCACTCGTTTGTTTTCATACCGAAAAGGGGTTTTATGGATGATGCCTGCGATCCTTGTTATTGCTGTTTCTTTCACATTCTTCAATCAGGCGCTCAAGCATCTTTCGTTTACAGATGCGTTTATCTATGACCTTCTGGGATTCTCTCTCGCAGGACTTTCATTCTTGTTCGTGCCCTCATGGAGAAAAGAGATTATAAGCGGAGTACAACAGGCGACCATACGAAAATACCAGCTTTTCTTCATCAACGACGTATTTGATCTTTCAGGACATCTTGCGTTCAAGTATGCGCTTTTACTCGCCCCGTCCGCAGGTTTGGTTGCGGTCATAGGGGGCATCCAGCCTTTCTATGTTTTGGTTCTGGCGTCTCTTTCAACGATATTCTTCCCGCATATTCTGAAAGAAAACATATCCCGAGGGTCGCTTTTCCAGAAACTCATCGGCGTGGTCATCATCGTTGCGGGCGTCAGCATTCTTAATCTTCGTTCCTAGGATGATGTATTCAAAGAATCGCCATCGGGGCGGTTTTTTGCCAGAGGTAATACAAGAATATTGGATCAATACGCCATTTTGATTTGGGAAGATATCCATGGTATCATTGGAGTATGTACAACTGGACAATTGACGAAAATAACCTGAAAAAGAATAAGGAAAAGTACGCTATCTGGAGACTTGAGCAGCTGGTGAATTTCGGTTTGAATGGTGAGAAAATAAACATGGAGGAACTGAAAAAATACTGGAGCAAGCTTGATCTTGATCCTGCGCGCAAACGGTTTTTAGAGCTTTTTTTGCATGATTAAGAGTATTCTTGGAGAAGCTCAGATCGCCCTTTTAAAGGAAATCGGGCAAAGCGATTTTATTGCTCAGAATTCTTATCTTACAGGAGGCACTGCATTAGCTGGTTTCTACCTGCACCATCGTTACTCCGAAGACCTAGATTTTTTCTCTGAGAAGGAATTTGATATTGTCCAGCTTGATGTTGCTCTCAAAAAGATAAAAGAGAAGTTGGCAATTTCAAAGATTGATTACCAGCAAGCGTACAATCGAAATCTTTTCTTTTTCCATATCGGAAGCGATATCGTAAAAACAGAATTCACCTATTTTCCCTTTCCTCGCATCGAACAAGGGAAAAGCGAGTACGGCATTCAGATTGATTCGCTTCTGGACATTGCCACGAATAAGCTCTTTTCCATTTATCAGCGCACCCGGGCAAGGGATTATATTGATCTGTACATCATTATAAAGGAGAAGGGATACAATATGGGCGAACTTACCAAGAAAGCGAAGCTAAAGTTCGATTGGCATATTGATGCGTTTCAGCTCGGTACTCAGTTCATAAAATCTAAAGAAGTCGAAGATTTTCCTCGAATGCTCGCAGAGATTCATCCCGAGGAATGGCGGAACTTCTTTTTAGAGGAAGCGAAAAAACTACGTGATGACATTGTAGAATAGTTCTAATGTTGTCTACGATACGGAGTTCGTGATGTGAGTTTAGAATCGGAGAATCGCCAGAAAGGCGGTTTTTTGGTACCATGATTCTATGATCCAGGTTATGCAAAAAGAAGACAAGAACGTATACCGATGCGGGGAATGCGGGTTTCACTATAGAGACCTTGCATGGGCGGAGAAATGCGAGACGTGGTGTAGAGAGCACAAAACCTGCAATATCGAGATTACGGCTCATGCCGAAGAAAATAAAGAGGCAAGCAAATAAAAAGACCCGGGAGGGGTCTTTGAGCTTGTTGATTTAGATAGGGAAGAAAGGGTATCTGTCTCTTTGGGGAGATACTGCCCTTTGTGGTGCTTGTTGACTCTTAATGATCTTTCGGGCTTCTGCAAATTGCCTTTGCCTGAGTTCCTGGACTGAGATTCCAAGCGAGGCAGCTTTGGCCTGTAGGGCGTTTTTGTTCTCTTCGTTTCGTTTAGCCCTTCTTGCTTGGCTGCGCTGAACGTTCGGGGTCGTTCGCCTACTCTTAGATCCCACTCTCTACCTCCTTCAAGATCGTATTGAGGATTCTAGGGTTTTGAGTGTATTCTGTCAATTGCCTCAAAACATGGACAGAAGAAGGACCGTCTGATATGGTTGCAGGCAGACAGCTTCAAAAAGGAGGTTTCGCATTGGGAAAGATCAGATTTGATGCCCTGGAAGGATTCGTCGGCCAGGAAGTGGCAGTGAGCCCTTGGCTTCAGGTCCCGCAAGCCCTTATCAGTTCATTTGCAGATCTCACAGAGGATAGGAATCCCATCCATCTGGATCCAGAGAGCGCCCGGGCGTCAGGATTCGAAAGGACTGTTGCGCACGGCTACTTACTGATCGCTTTGATCCCAAAACTCGTCGAGCAATGCTTCGAGGTTCCCGAAGGAGGGAAACTCATAAACGGAGCTCTCCAATGGAAGTTCCGAAAGCCGGTTCTTTCGGAAAGCTCCATGAGACTGCAGTTCAAAGTGCTGCACGCGAGAACTTTGAAGGGGTCAATCCTGGTCAAGCTCGGTCTTGCAATGGAAGTTTCTGGCAATACGATCGCAGGAGAAGGCATCGTAACATTCCTTTGCATGATGTAGCAAAAAGGTGGGTTCTGCGCCCACCTTTTTTCATAGAGATTGAGATTTCAGTTCAGTTTCCGAAGAGAACTCTCACTGCAGCTCTTGCGGCATCTGAAAGGCTGCCTCCCGAAACGTACTTTTTGTTGTCTCTCGCATAGAGATTCTGCCCGCCCCCTTTTATCGTGTCGCCTTCAATATATGCGACCTTATGGTATCCGCTGTCGTAGATGGCGTCGTCTGAAAAGTAGCCTACGCGGTTTCCCTTATGGTCAAATATCTCGCCTCCGCTTACCCATCCTATCTCTTGGCCGTTTCTCCAGAGCTTGTCCCCTTGAACGGTGATCATATTCCATCGTAGGGAATTGGAGCTGCCTTGTCAAAAAGAATCGCCAGAGAGGCGGTTTTTTGATACGATAAGCATATTCAATTTCCGTATTCTCATAGAAATAAATGTCCAAGGCGGAAATCCTCAAAGGGTTCCAAATTCCATTCGTGATTCTTGCGGGCATCTGCGCGTCTTTGGTCTTATCTTTTCTCCATCTTCCTATTGCAGCCGCCGTTCTTCTGTTGGCTGTTACGGTCCTGGGAAGCTATGACCTGTACAAAGAGATTGCCGTTTCATTCTTTAAAGGGAAATTCGCGCTGGACTACATTGCCGTGCTGGCGGTAAGCGTCTCGATTGCCACTCAAGAGTACCTTGTCGCTGCGGTGATTGCTCTCATGGTGTCGTCTGGAAAGACATTGGAAGAATACGGGGCCAACCAGGCAAAGCTTTCATTGACCAAGCTTGCCGAACGCATTCCTCGGGAAGTCACGCTATGGAAGAATAACGGCGCAGCAGAAAAAGAGAAGATAGGGAATGTACGAGTAGGCCAGGAGATCGCGGTGAGGAAGGGAGAAGTGTTCGGCCTTGACGGAGAAATGGTGTCTGAAGAAGGGCTTGTTGACGAGTCTTCTCTTACCGGAGAGCCCTATCCCGTAGAGAAGATCAAAGGGGACTTCCTGCGAAGCGGAACGATAAACGTGGGAGACCGCATCGTGCTGAAAGCCCTTGCGACCAGTAAGGATTCTCTGTATGAGAAGATCATCGCAATGGTAGCCAAGGCCCAGCAGGAAAAAGCTCCTCTGGTGCGCCTGGCAGACCGCTACAGCATCCTGTTCACTATCGTTACCCTTGCGATCGCCGGATTCGCATATTTCATTTCCCATGATTTCAAGCAGGTGCTGGCGGTGCTTG
>CAYYUL010000013.1:6395-10729 GCA_964474915.1 uncultured Candidatus Saccharibacteria bacterium
CGCAACCCCGTGCCCTCTTCTCCTTGCCACGCCCATTGCGCTGCTCGGAGGAGTGAACGCTTCGGCAAAGAAGCGCATTATCGTCAAGAAGCTGGCGTCCCTTGAGGCGCTTTCCCGCATTAAAGCCATTATCTTTGACAAGACGGGAACCATCACTCTGGGAAAGCCCAGCATGAAAGAGTTCGAGAATCTTTCCCAGGAGCCAGACAAAGAACTTCTCGCGGCGGCTGAAAGCATTGAGAGGAATTCGCTGCATCCTTTGGCACAATCAATCGTTTCGTTCGCAAGAGAGCGCAACGCGCCCCTTGTGCAGGCTTCTTTGGTGAAGGAGTATGTGGGATCTGGTATCTCGGGAAGCGTCCATGGCATTCCGTACGCCTTGAAAAAGACAGGGCAAGGCATGTCAATCGGGCTCTACCGGGAGCAGAACCTTCTTGCGGTATTCCGGTTTGAAGACGAGTTGAAACAAGAATCCAAAGAAATCATCACAACGCTCAAGAATCAGGGCCTTGAACTGCATATTTTTACAGGGGATAAACTTGAGGCAGCTGAGAAGGTGGCTCAACAGCTTGGGGAAAGAGTGCATATCAAGGCAGAATGCAGCCCCGAGGATAAACAGAAAGGTATTGAAGAGTTGAGAGGGCAGGGAAAGGTTGTGGCAATGGTCGGGGACGGGATCAACGACGCTCCAGCCCTGGCGTTGGCTGACGTCGGCATGGTGTTCAGCAATGAGGAGCAGACCGCGGCTTCTGAAGCAGCCGACATCGTATTCCTCGGGGGAGATTTTTCTCTTGTGATTCAGGCCATAGGACTTGCAAAACGCTCTGTGGGCATTGCGCTTCAGAGCATTTGGGTGGGAATCGGAGCGTCTATGGTAGGCATGGTATTTGCTTCTCTCGGGTATATTCCTCCTGTCGCAGGGGCCATCATCCAAGAAGGCATTGACGTTGTGGTAATTTTGAACGCCCTCCGGGCAAGCAGATAAGTTCTGTTGACTCGCGCTTGTTTTTCGGGTATTATTGAGTGGTTTTGTTATGAAAAACATACGGAACATCGCAATCATCGCCCACGTTGACCACGGAAAGTCAACGCTCGTGGATGCTCTGCTCAAGCAGTCTGAAACGAACCTCGGCAAGCTGGCCGAAGGGGAGTTGATTATGGACTCAAACGAGCTGGAGCGGGAGCGGGGCATCACCATTTTCTCAAAGAACGCCTCGGTCATCTATAAAGGAACCAAGATCAATATCATCGATACTCCGGGGCATGCTGATTTCGGAGGAGAGGTGGAACGCGTATTGAATATGGCTGACGGCTCCCTTTTGCTCATAGACGCGCAGGAAGGCCCCATGCCCCAGACCCGCTTTGTGCTGAAAAAGGCGCTTGAGGCAAAGCATACAATCATTGTGGTCATCAATAAGGTGGACAAGAAGAACGCACGAGCGGAATATGCGCACGAAAAGGTGCTGGAGCTTTTCATGGATTTGGGGGCTTCGGACGAACAGCTGAATTTCCCAGTCCTGTATGCTGCGGGCAAGCTCGGGGTGGCAGGCCTTTCTGAAGATATGGAATCAATGAAAGACATCATCCCGGTCTTTGACGCTATCATCAAGCACATTCCGGCTCCCCATGCAGACGAGGCAGCTCCTCTCCAGATGATGGTGGTTTCCATAACCTACGATAATTACCAGGGAAGGATTGCTGTGGGAAGAATCCATAGGGGGGTTATAGAACAGGACATGCGGGTCGCCCATATAAGGAACCTTGGTTCCCCGAAGGAACTGAGGAACGGAGTAGTGAAAGAGTATAAGGTTACGGGATTGAACACCTTTTCCGGATTATTGAGAGTTCCCGCGCAGTCCGTGGCAGCCGGTGACATTGCGACCGTGGCTGGAATCCCTGACGTGAACATCGGAGACACGATTGCGGCCTCAGACCATCCTGATGCTCTGCCGGCCATTGCTATTGAGAAGCCCACGGTAAAGATGATATTTTCCGCGAACGATTCTCCATTCTCCGGAAAAGAAGGGACGTATTGCACCTCCCGCAATCTTAGCGACAGGCTGTTCAAGGAATTGGATAATGATGTAGCTCTTGAAGTGAAAGAGACCTTTTCCGCCGATGAGTTCGAGGTGAATGGAAGGGGAGAATTGCATCTTGCCATCCTCATTGAGAAGATGCGCAGGGAAGGATACGAGCTCCAGGTTTCAAAGCCGGAAGTCATATTCAAGCAGGAAGGGGACAAGGTGTTGGAACCCACGGAAGACGTATGGATGGAGGTTCCCGAGGAATACGGAGGAATGGTGATCCAGAAGATGTCTTTGAGAAAAGGAGAGATGAAGAATATGTCCACTGAAAACGGCATTACTCATTTCCACTTCTTCATTTCCACGAGAGGCCTCATCGGATTCCGGAACGATTTCATGCTGTTCACTAAAGGGAACGGCATCATGAATACCTTGTTTGCGGGATATTTTCCAAAAGCAGAAGACGTGGAGACCAACCCCCACGGATCCCTTGTGGTTCATGAGACGGGAATTACAACTTCATACGCCCTGTTGAAAGCGCAGGAACGGGGAGAGCTTTTTGTAGGCCCCGGAGAGAATGTGTACGAAGGCCAGGTGATAGGGCAGAACGCGAAGGAAGACGATATTGCCGTAAACGTGTGCAAGGAGAAGCACTTGACGAACTTTCGCACCAAGGCAGTGGCCGTTACAGCCGACCTCATCCCTCCCAGAGAGATGTCATTGGAGCAGTCGATTGAATACATAGGGGCAGATGAGCTTGTGGAAATAACTCCAAAGAGCATCCGTCTTCGCAAGAGAGTGCTGCAAAACTCCCTGCGCAAAAAGCAAAGTTCTGAAGAATAGCCATAGAATCGCTACTCTTCGATTTCACTCAGGGCGGTTTTTCGGTATGATGAATGCATGACTATTGAGATCAAGGAGACGGGCGTTAGGGTTTCTCCTGCGCTCTGCGAATTCCTTCGCTCGCGGCTTTTGCCGCTGAGCCGTTTCGTCAAACGCTTTGAAGCTTCAGGAGAGATCCGCTTGTTCGTGGAAATCGCAAGAACGAGCAAGCATCATCGCAAAGGAAATATTTTTTATGCGGAAGCTACGGCGCAGCTGCAAAAGGAGCTCGTGCGGGCTGATGCGACCAATGTGGATTTCCGCACCGCAATCGATACCCTCAAAGACATCCTGAAGCGGGAATTCGTACGATACAAAGAAATCAACGGCTGGAAGCCCAAAGGAAAGAAATAAACTTTTTTATTCTGGAAGAACAAGCTACGCTTATTCTGGAAGAAGGCGTATGGAGAAATAGACAAACATAATTCCTACGATCAGCAGGCTGCTCTCCATGAGCGCGAACCGGTATCTTTTCTCGAGATGCATTTCCGGAAGGATGTCAGAGGTTGCGATATAAATGAAGAATCCTGCGGTGAGACCTAATATAGCAGGAATGTATGCCTGGAGCGTTGTTCCAAACGCATATGCCAGAAGGGCTCCGATAAATGCCATTGCCGCGCTCAAAACATTGATCAGCAGAGTCATTTTTCGGGAAACTCCTTTATGCAAAAGAAGCCCGAAGTCTCCCATTTCCTGAGGGATTTCGTGGGCAACGACTGCTAACGTGGTGACGATTCCAAGGGGAATGCTTACCAACGTGGTAGCTCCTATCGCGATGCCGTCAACGAAGTTATGAAGGGTGTCTCCGATGACGATGAGCGGAACAGTGCCCCTTTTTTCCGTAGGGTCGTACTGATCTTCGTCATGATGGTGAGTCCAATGGAGAAGGCGTTCCAGAAAGAAAAAAAGAAGAAGTCCCGCGAGAACCCAAAAAAACACATCAGTGTTCGTATGCGCGGCTTCTTGCATGGCTTCCGGGAGAAGATCGAAAAAAGCCGCACCCAAAAGAGCGCCGGCCGCAAACGAGGTGAGAGGGCGAGAAAGCTTGAGAGCGATTGTTCTGTTCGCCAAAAGCGCCACTCCTCCTATGAGCGAGGCGACGCTTCCGAGGAACGTGAGGAAAAGAATGAAGAAAAGCGTATTCACCTATCCATTACATACTATGGAGGTGTATTTGTAAAGAACGGCAGATATTGACGAGGAAAGAGGAAAAAGACATACTGGAAGTGTACTCTCGTCGAAGTATCATCTCGCGCCTTCACAATAACGAGGGCGCAACAATCAGAGGGATGAAAGATGGCAAACGAAAACCAAGAAAGAGATTTTTCCCAGCGCCAGATGTATCCAGCTACCTGCTCTGACTGCGGAGCCCAGACACAGGTTCCTTTCCAGCCAAGCCAGGACAGGCCGGTCTACTGCAAAGACTGC
>CAYYUL010000014.1:0-10612 GCA_964474915.1 uncultured Candidatus Saccharibacteria bacterium
ATGTCTCTCACGAACCTGACGTGCGCATTTCTTGCATACACCTTCTTTTTTTTGATGCAATAACAATTTGCATTCCGAATCCTCGGACTCTTCGTTTTCCTGGCGGTGGCGTATTCTCACCGGGAAAACATCTCTCGTCTTCTGGAACAGAGAGAATCCAAGATCTCTCTGCGACTATAGCGCGGCCTTCCGCGCTTTTTCTTTTGGTGATATAGTGGAAGGCGTATGAAGAAGATTTGCGTGGAGAAGTTCAGGATGTGGTTCCTGCAGTCCTGGAAAGGATTTTTTGCGATAGGATTCATCCTTTTGGCGGACGAATTCATACGTCAGGGCTACTTTTTTAAAATGAGCGACATCATCGCATTCCGTCCGACCCACGAAAAGGTTCTCGTGGGGGCGTTTCTTCTTCGGATCGCGGGGCCTTTGCTTGCAAGGAAAAAGCAATAGAGCGCTTCGTTTCTATGTCATTTCGTGTTATAGCACTTCGTTTGTAGAGAGCTACGCAATATGGAGCAGATCATTTTCGGGGGCATTGTCGGAGGGGTGATGAGAGGACTTGTGGGGTTCGTGAAGTACCGGTATTCCTACAAAGACGTGAAGTTCGATATGGTCAAGTTCTCTTCCACAATTGCCATCTCGGGCCTTGTGGGGCTCGTCTCCTCTTTTACCGTACAAGAACTCGGATTTTCCTTTCTTGGAACTTCTTCCATGAGCTTTGCCATGGCGATTGTCGTAGGATACGCAGGAGGGGATTTCCTTGAGAATCTGTATAAGATCATCCTCAAGAATCCTTCGCTTACAACCCCTCCCGAGCTACGCAAATGAGCATTGAAGGATTCAAACAAAAGTACGGGTATGAGATTGAGGGAATGTGGCTGCCCCGCGTGACCGCCATCACCTCGGTGGTTTCCAAATATCCCTTGTTTTTGAAAGACCGGGGGCATTTTGACGAAGCCGCCCAATGGGGACATTTTGTCCACAAAATGTTCGGAAACTTGGCGCGCCATGAGCGTTTTGAGGAAACGGAAACCACCGCAAAACTTTCCCAAACGTTCCACGACTGGATGTTTGAGAACGACAGTATTCTGCAGAAGGAAGACATTGAGAAGCGCGTGGTCCATACGGAGCTGGCCTATGCGGGAACCCTTGATCTCGTAGCCCAAGTGAAAGGGAGAGTATCTATTATCGATCTCAAGACGGGGAGCCAGCTAAATCCCGAGTTCCTATTGCAGACCGCGGGATACATGGCTGCCTACAACGAAACGGCTCAGAACCCTTGCGAAACGCGGTGGATATTGCGCATTGACCACTATGCTGAGTGCATGGGATGTCTGGCCCAAAAGAGAGAACGGGGGTCCAGAGTGTTTGTCCGGAGAGGGAAAACCGCCTGCAATCATCAGTGGAGTTCTTTGAAGACCACCGGAGAGTTCGTCGAGCTCAAAGAATACGAACAGGACTTCAACGCATTCATTGCGGCAAAAGAGCTTTGGGAGTGGCATCACAAGACCATGCTTTCAGCCATAGCTAATTATCCGAAAAACGCATGAGCTTTGAACGCATACTGGGATTTCTTTTGGTGCTTCTGGGGTTGGGGATCATCGGATTCACCTTATTCATGTCGTTCCAGATATTTACCGGGAAGGCCAATCCTCCTCAGGTGTTCTCCTTTGAAGAGAAGAAGGTTGCGGCGCCTGTCAAAAGCGCGTCTTCTCCGCTTGGAAATTTTCAAGAGCTTGCCCAGCAAACTCTGCAGGATCAGATCCAAAACATCGTGCCTCAGGGCACCGTTCCAATACTACTGAACTTTACGGCATGGTCTTTCTTGGCCGGGCTTCTTTTGCTGGGAGGGTCGCAGATTGCGGGAATCGGCATCAAGCTTATTGGAGCGGGAAGGAATAACACGCAATAAGCAGAGCTTGCTTCGTTCCGAAATGAAGTACATCGGGGATTTCCACATCCATTCAAAATATGCAAGAGCCACTTCTCAAGACATGAATCTTGAGAATCTTGATATCTGGGCGAAGAAAAAGGGCATTCAGGTGATATCAGCCGGAGACTTTACGCACCCCGCATGGTTCCAGGAGCTCAAACAAAAGCTTGAACCCGCAGCTCAGGGCCTTTTCAAAGTAAAGAATAATTCCTCGGGAACCTTTTTCATATTGACCACGGAAATAAGCTGCATTTATTCAAAGAACGGTAAAGTGCGCAAGGTGCATCTCTTGGTGTTCGCGCCCTCTTTGGAAGCGGTAAAAACAATCAACGACAAACTTTCTCTGAGGGGAAACTTGGCTTCTGACGGCAGGCCCATTATCGGAATTGACGCAAAAGACGTGTTGAAGATAGCGCTGAATGCTTCTCCTGACTGCATGGTGATCCCTAGCCACATTTGGACCCCGTGGTTTGCCGTATTCGGCTCAAAGTCAGGGTTTGATTCTCTGGAGGAGTGCTTTGACGACTACACGAAACATATCTATGCGGTTGAAACCGGATTAAGCAGCGACCCTGCGATGAATTGGCGGTTTTCCGGATTGGATAAGGTGGCTTTGATAAGCAACTCAGATTCTCACTCTTTGCAGAAGATCGGGAGAGAGGTCAATGTGTTTGACGCGGACCTGAGCTACCAGGGGATAGCTGACGCGATCCGAACGAAAGACCCGAAGAAGTTTCTTTGTACGGTGGAGTTCTTTCCTGAAGAAGGGAAGTACCATTATGACGGGCATAGGTTGTGTCAGGTGAGTTTGACCCCAGCACAGTCTAAAGAAAGAAACAACATATGTCCCAAGTGCGGGAAACCGCTTACCATAGGAGTATTAAGTAGGGTGGAGGAATTAGCTGACAGGCCGGAAGGATTCGTGCCTGAAAACAGCATCCCGTTCAAAAGTCTGGTTCCTTTGGATGAGATCATAGGGCAAGCTTTCGGCGTAGGAGTTCATTCTCTGCGTGTGCAGAAAGAATACGAGGGGCTTCTTGCAAATCTCGGGAATGAGTTCAGGGTTCTTTTGGACGCGAGCGTCTCTGATTTGCGGGAAGCAACACTCCCCGAAGTTGCAGAGGCCATCTCTTGCGTGAGAGAAGGGAAAATCCGCATTGAACCAGGATACGACGGAGAATACGGAAAGATTAAAATTTTCGGAGAACATGAACAAAGATCTTTCCCACCTCAAACAACTCTTTTCTAGGCCTTTTCGCGCTGTAAAGGCAGGAGGCCAAACAAACAGAAATTATATTGTGGAGTTCCAAGGAGAGAAGTTTTTTGTGCGGCTTCCATGGGAAAGCAACGTATTGGACAGAACAAGCGAAGGAAAAAACATTCGTGCGCTTTCTGGCACCAAAAAAGTTCAGCGTATTCTGCCAAAGTACTACCTCTACGTTCTGTCCAAAAAGAACATTTTGAATCCAAGGGACAACACGAGATACAACGTTCCAGACGGCACCATGGTAACAGAGTATATACGGGGCCGAGAGTTCACCCTACAAGACTTTCGAAAACAGAGCTGTCAAAAAGCTCTGGCGCGCATGGTGTACATATTTCATACAAGCGGGGTTCGTTTCCGGAATCCCTACAATGTATTTCGAGACGAAATACGCACATACCGTCTTGCTGCACAACGGCATTCTTTGGAGAAATTTTTTAGTGAAGCAACCCTTGTGCAGCTTCAATCGCTTGAGAAAACAGCAGCAAGGAAACTCCAGAGCATCAAGAAGGGAATTGCCACGCACAACGATCTTATTTTCCAGAACGTTCTCGTTGGCAGACGGGGCGCCATCTATCTTTTGGATTTTGAATACGCAGGCCTTAATACCAAAGGAGGGATTTTTTACGACCTCGGGTACCCGTTCCGCGACAGCTTTTTTAATCCTCCGCAGATAAGCCGCAAGGTATTTGAACGTTTTTTGACTGAAGCAGACAAGGTGTATAACAAGAAGCTTGATCGCGATCAAATCTACTGGTCGGTGGCAGCTGCAATGCTCGTAGGAATTTGGTGGGGGATTCTCCGATACGTTGGCGCGCCTCGGAGAGAACAGCCATACTTTTACCGGTACGTGCAGAGAGGAGTAAAAGGACTTCTTGCCTTGCACCTGGACTCAAAGAAAAGAGGCCGGGACTAGGTCGCGGCCTCGAGAAAGTGGTTGATGCAGTCGACCACTCCTCTTGCGTAGCTGTGCGGGGACGCAAACCCCTTATCTCCCTTGCTTTCTACAAGCGCCCTGCACGACGCGCTTGAGTTTGCGGGGCATCCTACGAACCCAACGATTTCAAGCATGGGCAAGTCGCCGTTGGTATCCCCGATACCAAGAGTCTCTTCTTTGGGAATTCCGGTAACGTCTTGCACCTGTAAGATGCCGGCCCCCTTGTCAATGCCCGGAGTTGTGAGATCTACCGTATCCGTTGAGTGGTGGATTACCAAGAGCCCCTGGTTGAGGAGATCCCTCAATTCGTCTCTGACCGCCCCAGCAAAGTGATCGATAGAGAATGTTGCCCTAGGGGTCAGCTCAAGGGCGACATGGAGCTCGTTTCCCTTGTAGGGGCGAACCATTCCGGGATATCTCGCAAGTATTCTTCTTACCCTTGTTGCAAGCTCTTGTTGGAACACTTGCCTTATTTCCGCGGTGATTCGGGGATTTTCAATCCATATCTCGTTGACTACATCGAAAATCCCCAGCCCGCTCTCGTATATGGACCACCCACTTGGGCTTCCGAGCAGATGGAGCACCCCTCTTACATAGGGCAATTCTCGTCCCGAGCACGCCCCCATCAAGAACGGCCCGCCGTTTTTGGTAAGCTGTATCAGACGCCAGAGTTCCGGCAGGGCTTGGTGCAGTTCCACAGGGGTCGGCCCTTGCAGGCACCCATTCACGTCTACCATGATGTTTCGTATCATCGTCCATGCTCCTTTGTTGCGGGGCTTTTGAATGTGCAGTTCTATCTAACAACACTTTTTTTATTTTGTCAATTTTCTTTTTTGGGGAGTAGGGGTATACTAGAAATGTATGAACAAGAGAAAAGCTTCTCACAAAAGAAAAACAAAAGAAAGCAATATCGCAGTTGACCTTACGCTGGAGGGTTCCGGGCAGGGAGATATTAAAACCCCTATTCCCTTCTTCAGTCATCTTCTAGATAATTTTACCCGCCACGGGAGCTTTGGCATCAAGATTCGGGCGAGAGGAGATGTCGAAGTGGACCAGCATCATACGGTGGAGGATATGGGTATTGTCCTGGGAGAGGCGTTTGAGCTTGCGTTGGGCGACAAAAAAGGCATTAACCGGGCCGGGTATTTTGTATTCCCCATGGATGAAGCGCTTTCGCTTGTTGCGGTGGATATATGCGGGAGAGCTCATTTGAACTACGATGCAAAGTTCCAGCGAGAGAAGATAGGAAATCTGGATTCAGATCTCATCAAGCATTTCTTTGAAAGTTTTTGCAGGGCCTTACAGGCAACGGTTCATGTGCGCGTTCTCTACGGAGGCAACGGGCATCATCAGGCAGAGTCAATGTTCAAGGCATTCGGCAAGGCAATGAAAATGGCGTGCTCTCTCGACACCAATCTTCTGAAAGAAATCCCAAGCACAAAAGGCAGGCTGTAGCATGGCGTATATTCGCAACAATATCAGACAGATGACTCCCTATAGCCCTCCTTTGGAAGGCAGATCTTCTCGGAGATATCTTCTGCTGGATTTTAACGAGATGACCCTAGAGACTTCTCCCAAGGTGAAACAGTCGCTGCATGAGTTCGTGGATTCAGGGAGGGTGCACGTGTACCCTGAGTACGGCAGCCTCAATGAAACGGTTGCTCAGTATGCAGAATGCAATCCCGACGAGATTCTTATGGTCAATGGGTCTGACCAGGGCATTGACGTAGTCATGAGAGCGTTTGTTGCAAGCGGAGACAGGGTGATTATTCCGAGTCCAAGCTTTGCCATGGAATATCAGTCAGCGCTCGTACAAGGAGCCACAATAGAAAAACCTAGATATAAGGAAGAAGATCTCTCTTTTCCCGTTGAAGAAGTACTCTCGCTCCTCGATACGAATCCAAAGCTCCTTGTTCTTTGCAATCCAAACAACCCTACAGGAACCGCCATATCCATGGAGGATGTGAAAATAATTTTAGGGAAGGCAAAGGAACAAGGGGTAGCCGTGCTGCACGATGAAGCATACTTTGAGTTTTCTGGAATTACCGCCAATCCCTTTGTGAAAGAGTTCGATAACCTATTCATCACGAGGACTCTTTCCAAACAGTTCGGCCTTGCATCTGTACGGGCTGGGTATGCGATAAGCCAAAAGCAAAATATCCAAGAACTCGCAAAGATCAGAGGGCCCTATGACGTCAATATGTTCGCAAAAACCGCAATTGAAGCGGCCTTGCAGGATCTTCCCTATTTCCGATCGTATATTGCAGAGGTTATGGAAAAATCCAAACCAACACTGGAAGACTTTTTCAGGAAGAACAAGGTGGTATGGTACCCCAGTCAGGCGAATTTCCTATTGATAAGACCAGAAGATCCCGGGAAAGCAATCCAGATATTGCGAGAGGAAGGGATATTGGTAAGGCCCAGAGAAGATCCCCCGGGAACCATCAGAGTGAGCATTGGAACTTTGAAAGACACGAACTCTTTCATTCGAGCCTATCAAAAAGCATTGAAATGTTGACATGAGCACGAAACGATATACAGTAGGAAGGGCCTATACTTTTCATGGATAAGACGCTTGTACTACGGATACTCCAAGAATACCTCAAGGAAACCATAGAGGAGGTACGTGCAATGTCAAAGGCGGGAGAAGGGAAAGAAATTTTGGGAGAGATTCCCGGACGTCCCGAGGACCTCGAGCTTCGGGTTGACCGAGTGGGGGAAAAAATTATCAAAAAGCTTCTTTTGCAAAACGGAGTGCGGGCCGAGATTTTTTCTGAGTCAGAAAACGGAAGCATCAAAGTGGGAAAGGGTGAGGCGGAGCTTTATGTTTCCATAGATCCTTTTGATAACACCATCCTCTTTTTTACGGGATTTCGCCATACGTGGTATACCGCCCTGACATTTTATAATAAGAAACGGAAGCCCATCTGCGCAGGGATAGCAGATATTCTAGATGGAAAGGCATGGATTTTTGACGGCGAGAAAACATTCCTATTCGACATGGTTACTCGCGCTCAACACGCAGTTTTTCCTCATCCCCATAAAATTCTGAAAGGCCCTATTTCGTTGGCAAGCTACCTCATGAGTTCTCAATATTCGGTGAAGTTCTTTCATCATTTCGGGAACATGATAAAAGACATGGATCCAAAATCATTGCTGTATCCTTTTGGGGGAAGCCATATCTACGGGTACCTTTCAGACGGCAGGGTGGATGCGTATGTGATGTTTGATGAGCCGAGGTCCGAAATAGACCCGAGCTTTGCAATCGCACAATCTGTCGGATGCGACATCGGAGAGGTTGACGCAAAAGGGAGCTGGAAGGAGTATGAGTTTATGCCGGGCAAACAGTATGAGAAGGTGGGTTTGTTTATCGCGGCTTGCACCCCGGAGCTTCGAGATGATATCATCCGGTATTACATGGCTTCAAAACATTCATGAAAAATTTCTTAGAGTTAGAACCGATCCAAAAATTCATCAAAGCAGTGGGGCAAGACGTGGAGCGATATTTCGGGAAAGACCCTGCCTGCGTCATATACCTTCAGCCAGACGGGGTCTTTTACGCGCAAGGATTAATCCTTTGGCTGAACCAGCGAGGGAAAAAGAACGTTGTTCTTTGCACCATGGCAGATAATGGAGAAGGATTGGAAGAGGAAAAAGTACGAGACAGAAAAGTGCTTCTGGTGGATAATGACATCATTTCCGGCAAGGGATATAAACGCTCTATGGAGGCCTTGAGAAGCAGGAAGGAGAAGCTCGGCATCAAGGATATTAAGTTTGCAGCATTCTTGGATCGTCCCGGGTCGGCTGATTTCTCCGTGGAGCGGTACTCGGCAGAATCCATTTGGAAATTGGAGGATCTGGACGCCCTGGATCATAAGATTATCTCTCTCCTTTCTAAAAATGGGAGGATGTCGTTTGCAGAGATCGGCAAGGAAGTCCGTTTGAGCGCAGTGGCGGTAAAGCACAGGGTAGATAAGCTTTTGCGAGCGAACATTCTTAAGATCCAAGGAGCGCTCAATATTGAGAGGTTTTATTCGCTGTCAGCGGGCATTCAGATCGAGTCTGAGGGGAAAAGTATTGAGGTTTTGATTGAAAAATTCAAGAAAAAGCACGAGGTGTACCATATTGCCAAGAGATCGGGAAAGTATAATCTGACGGTGAGCATTTTCGTGCAGAACATAGAGGACGTGGAAGAGTTCGTAGAGAATGAAATTCGCTCTCAGCAGGGGGTAAGGCAGATCGAGGTTCATGTGGGCGAACTCCCCGTGATTCCAACGACCTTTTTCCTCCCTAATGAATGAAAGATTGGCGCATGGGGCTTGACAGAGTTTTTTAGCGGGGTAAGATGATATTTCCCGCCACGAAGGATTTAAACTGGTGAATAAGAAAACCTATATTGGAAACACCTAAAAGAAGAAGAAATGGTTCAGAAACGAAACCGAAAGGAGAAAAACGCTAAGTAAACGAAACACCACTTGACAGCGTTTCTTGCCGGTGATACAGTAAAAACCCAGAGCAAATAATTATGGAAGACAAAGCATTTTATCTCACCAAAGAAGGGATCTCCAAGGTACAAGAGGAGTACAAGAAACTTGTAGAGTTCAAGAAGGGAAAAGTGAAAGGGGAGGTGCCGGCCATTTGGCATTCGGAAGACGTGAATCCCGAGTACTTGGCATTCCAGGAGGACCTCTCCATCCTTGACGCGCGCCTTGCAGAGCACGAGAACATCCTGAAAAACGCAGAATTGATCGCTCTTCCCTCTAAGGAAAAACGCAGCGAGGTTTGTTTGGGTGCGAAAGTTACCATTGAGGTAGACAATGGCGAGATTGATGAGTTCGAGATTGTAGGAACGCTGGAAGCAAACCCTTCGGTGGGGAAAATTTCAAATGAATCTCCGGTAGGGAGAGCGCTTCTTGGGCACAGGGTCGAGGAGAAGGTTTCGGTCTCTTCGCCCACAGCAACTATTTTCACCATTCGTAAAATTCGATACCACTCTTGAAAACAGAGGGGAGAGGGGTATACTGGTGGATATGAAAAATACCCTCTCATTCCTTAGAAAGACTGGGGAGCTAAAGAATATAAAGCGCCAAGGAGTTCTTTATTACGGTTTCAAGAACGCAGATACCGCCACGGATCACACGTTCCGGCTTGCCCTGATGGTATGGATCTTTGGGAATAAGAGAAAGCTGAATCTCAATAAAGCATTTAAGCTAGCGTTCGTGCATGATCTTTGCAAAGTATATACGGGAGACATTACGCCGTACGAGGGACTGATCACAAAGGACGATAAGACTGGTCATAAGCTGGCCTGGAGATGGCGTCGCCTCACGATAGCGGAAAAGAAAAGAAGATTTAAGCGGAAATTTAAAAAAGAGAAAAATGCAATCCAAAAACTTATCAAAAATCTTCCACAGGACCTCAAGAAAGACATTATGGATGCGTGGCTGGAATATCAGGAATGCCATAGCCCGGAAGCAAGGTTCGTATTCCAGTTGGATAGGATAGAAAACTTGCTCGAAGCTTTTGAATGCCAGGAAAAAGATAGGAAGTTTCCCACCCAGCCATGGTGGGAACACGCAGACGAAGTGGTCCACGACGAAGAGATGCTGGAGCTTATGGAGGAAATTTCGAGAGCAGAGTTGACACAGAAGAGAAGATAGGATATACGGGAATCACACCGTCTTGTCAGTTCTTTCAATAAGCCAATACAAAAGAGAGAGGAGGTGATGAACATGGGAATCAAAGTCGGCGTAATCGGTCCAACCGATCTTCAAGAGTTGGGCAGGGTTTTGCGCCAACCCGAAGAGTTTCTACTTACTAGAGCTGCTGTCGTAGGCAGGCTCATTGCAGAGAGAGGATGCGATCTCTGGGTGAACAGCGATGGAGGCATGCTTGCCGCAGTAGCTCGAGCATATAAAGGACACGGCGGCAGACGGCTTGTCATGCTCTATCCCTGGAAACCAATACCTTGGCCCATTGCCCATGCAGAGGAGTATGTGAAGATTGCAGACGAGGTGATACGGCCCAATGATTGGTTTGATGCCAATTATGCGGTCGTTTCAGAACCCGAGGTCTGTGTCTGTATGGGATTGAGTCCTGGTACCCAAGGGGATCTTTCGTATATCAGATGGGACGAAAAGTTCCAGACTGGCAACCTCAAGATGCTGGTTGTAATTCGAGAGCTTCTGCAAGAAGGAAGATTGCCTTCCATGTTCGCTCAGAGGCTTCGCCCACTCCTTCAATACGTGGCAACAGCAGAAGGACTCGAGCAAGCCTTACAGCAGGTAAACTGCGTCAAGGAGCCGATTCCTGTACTTTAGTGCAGGAATGGCTCCTCTTTTTTTCGCGCACATAGCATAATAGAGGATATGGTAAACCAGGAGCTCGCCAAAATCTTCCAGCGGATTTCTTTATATCTCGCAATGAGAGAGGTGCCTTTTAAGCCTCATGCATATGAGAGAGTTGCGTTTGCGTTGGAATC
>CAYYUL010000015.1:0-10502 GCA_964474915.1 uncultured Candidatus Saccharibacteria bacterium
AGCAGATTTGTCTGTCTGATGACACGATCGCTCACAATGTGGCGTTTGGGTTGCGAGAGGAGCAGATTGACAGACATCAACTTGAAGTGGTTTGCACCATAGCGAATCTCCATGATTTTATCGTCCAGGAACTTCCCCGGGGCTACGATACTGTTATCGGAGAACGCGGAGTACGCTTGAGCGGAGGGCAGAGACAGAGAATAGGGATTGCGCGGGCTCTCTATCACGATCCTGAGGTGCTGGTGTTTGATGAGGCAACTAGTTCGCTCGACGGAACAACTGAGCGGGCGGTGCTTGAAGCGATAGAGGGCGTTTCTCGATTTAAGACCATTATCATTGTGGCTCACCGCCTCAGCATCTTGCAGCAATGCGACATGATTTATTTCGTGGAAAAAGGCCGCATTACGGCTCAAGGCACATACGGGAAGCTACTGGACGCCAGCCCTAGCTTTCGGGCAATGGCGCAAGAACCGGAACGCCAATAATTCTTCACCATGGACAATGGTAACGTCACACTAAAAGAGGTTACAGAAAGATTTCTTGCCATAGAAGAGGAGCTGGGCCTTTTGAACCGGCGCATCGCGGGCGAGCCTTTTTGGGAACTCATACGCTCTGTCGTGCGCCGGAAGATCCTGGGGGAGATGGGAATGTACAGCAAAAAAGAAGCTCCTCGTATTCAAGGAATAGGGTATCTTGCGCGCGTGGCGCTCCACGTTATTGCGAACTCTTTGTTCCGCAACCCGTATTTGGCAGGGCATGCGGACCTTCTCTTCTTTGGCATGCACAGAAGACGCCTTCTAGAGGACGGGTTTTGGCACGACATCTACTGCGACTCTCTTATTGAGCAACTTGAAAAAGAGGGCGTCCGATGCCTGATGATTGAACGTCCTCCTTTCGGGAGGCCGATTGCAGGTCCCGCAAAGACCCGCCGGCTCTCCTACTATGATGTTATCGAAGTATTCGCTTTGCTGGCGAGGCGCCTGGGTTTTGCGAGAGTCCGTTTTTCAGCTGCCGACCGAGCCTTTCTTGATACACTTCAAGAAAGGATCAATGGAGAGTTTGGGACATCTGTGAACATCTTGCTTCATGCAAAGCAGGCGCTGGAAGTAGAGAAAAGCCTCCTGCCATTTTACGGGGCACTCCTCAGCAGAGTTGCTCCAAAGGCGGTTGTTGTGGTGAACTCCGCGGGGCACATACAGCTTATAAAGGCGTGCAGAGAACGCGGCATTCCCCTTATTGAACTCCAGCAAGGAGCTCTTCATCAGTACCTCTTGGAGGGTCCCCACACGGGGGGGAGCGGGAGAAAAGAGTATGTTCCCGACTTTTTTTTCGCATACGGGGATTTTTGGAAGCAGTTTGTCTCCCTTCCCCCAGAGCGTATCTTGAGCGTGGGGTTTCCTTACTATGATATGGAATCACGGAAGTACCGGGGAGTGCCGCGCAAGAATAGCCAGATTCTTTTTCTTTCCCAGCCCACGACCGGCAGGCTGATTTCGCGCTTGGCCATTGAGCTCGCCAGGGAGCTCGGAGACGAATGGCGTATTGTGTATAAACTGCACCCCGCAGAAGAAGCGGACTGGAGGATTCGGTACCCTTCGCTGATAGATCCTCTCATTATAGTGACGACCGACAGAGACAAGCCTCTCTACGAGCTGCTTGCGGAATCCGCGGCGCAGGCGGGAGTAAACTCAACCGCTCTGTATGAAGGACTCGGATTCGGCCTTCCCACGTATCTGATAGAAGCCCCAGGCGTTGAGACCATGGACGCCCTCCTTGAGGCGGGTTCCGCCCGCCTGGTGTCTTCTGCCGCAGAACTTCGGGCATTGCTTTTCAAGCCCAAACGCCAGGAACAGGTTGAAGACGAAGGGTTTTTCCGGAAGGACTCCCTTGAACGCATGGTAAAGTTTACAAGAGAGATAGCTTCGCTCTAACAATATGAAATGGTGTATTATCGTAGGTGAACCCCCCGTGCTCATGGAGCTTCTCGGAAAAGTTTCCGAGGCGCTCTTGGAGCAAGGAGACGAATGCGTTCTTGTATACAGCAGCAAGTACGCCGAGTACGAGAAAGCGCGCTACTTTCCCAAAGAGGCGCGGACAATTTCCAAGGTAGATTGGCTGTTGGAACACTACAACCCTTCCTACAAAGATTACAACAACCTGACCTGGCGGCCTCTCTATACGGAGTTTGACCGCGCGGAAACCCGCGGGGACCTGTGGCCGTGGGGGTATCAGGATTCCTTGCGCCGGCTCGCCCAGGACTATCAGTTTTTTGAGCGGTTGTTTCAAGAAGAGCTGCCGGATGCCGTTCTCTTTGAGCCTCCGGCTGGCGTTACAGCCCATGTGGCGTATGCTCTTGCGGCGAACTTCCGTATTCCCTATCTTGGGCTCGTGGGTTCCCGGATCCCGGGACGTCTTGTCGTATACGACTCAGAATATACGGACAGCAGGTATCAGAAGATCTTCAAGGAGCTTCGCTCCCAGGACATTTCCGAAAAAGAGCTGAAGTTTGCTGACCGATTCATTAGGGAGTTTCTCTCCCACAAGCAGCTTCCTTCGTACGAGGGATTCCTCAAGCTTCGGTTTACGCCTGTGAGCTACATCCTCCACTATATGCGGCGCGTGAAGCAGGTTGGAGGTCCCTTGTGGCGCTATATGAGACAAAGAAAGAAGTTCAGGCGAGTTGACTTTGAGAGCGAGCACAGCCTGGCCTCGGCCCTGAAAGCTCCCTTAGAGCTTGCGCTCTGGCAGGCGCGTGCGGTGTTCCAAAGGGGTCTGTACCGGAGCATGAGAGCCGAGGACGATTTCTACCTGTTCCCCATGCACCTGCAGCCCGAGGCCTCAACCTCTGTGCAGGCAATGCACTATTCTGACCAAGCTGCCACTATTCGGCACATTGCCTCCGCGCTTCCATTTCCCTGCAAACTCTATGTGAAGGAGCACCCCAACGCGCTCGGCACGAAACCCGCGTCTTTTTACCGCAAGATTCAAAACATACCCAATGCCGTGCTCATAGGCCCCCATGAATCCACGCCAGAGCTCGTACGTCGCTGTCTCGGAGTGGTTACGCTCACGGGAACGGTTGGCATGGAGGCTGTCATGGCAGGCAAGCCCGTATACGCTTTGGGCGAGGTGTTCTATGAGTACCACCCGTTCTGCCGCACCCCAAAGAACTTTGACGAACTGCGAGAGCAGATTATCAGAGATTACAAGCACGGAGCGCGCTTGGGGGACCTGCAAGAACAGAACAGGAGATTTGTAATCTCCTACCTGCGCAATACCTTTCCTGGGGCGGAGGCCGGGGCTCTCGCGGAGCGCGATCCAAATAACTATCCAGAGATTGCGCGCGAACTGCAAAAGGTAGTCCAAGAAAAGCAACAATCACTGAAGCATCATGCGTGAACATATGTATCACATTCATGATCTCATAACGGTGCGCGTTGACCCGCGGGTGCGCCCATGGGTTCTTAAGTCAATCAACCAGCAGCTCGTGTCCTTTCAAAGCACAGGAGATTCTGGCTATTCAAATCCTCTTGTGATACAGGTTAAGCCCTTCGCATTGTTTTCTCTACAAGGGAGCGGTCTCATATTCCAGACCGCGGAGGGCGGGGGAGATTCCTGGTATATGGAAGCTGGGGCGCGCTTTGCAGTAAGTAAAACAGAGAACGGGTATGCCGTGTATACGGATTCCATGCTCTCCTTGCTCGGGCTTTTGCAACAGCTTCTCTTGCGCCGCGGCATTTCCTTGGCGCACGCGGCCGCCGTAAAAGACCTCGGAGGAAACGTGCTTGTCTTGGCAGGGGCCGGAGGAGTGGGCAAGACTGCGCTTGCGGGATTCCTGGTGAAAGAAAAAGGATACAAGCTTTTGGGTGACGATATGGTGCTTCTTACGGATTCGGGCGAGTGCCTGGCGTTCCACCGGCCCTTCACCCTGAAGGAGTACCATCAGTCCGTGTACCCGGAGGTATTCGCGCGCCGCAAGCGCATGGGCTGGCAGAGGCGTTTCCTGCGCTCGGTGATATGGCAGGTCTACTCGAACGCTCCCTTTCGCGGAGTGCTGGACAGGGTTTTAAGGAGCGGAGGTCTCTATAACAGGATTGCGTTTATTCCATTTATCCGCAGGGACTATGTGGACATTGTGCCTGTGAACGAGATATTCAGCGCCGAGCTGCTTGCCAGCCGGGGACCCGTGGCGCGGACACTTTTCCTCGCGAGATCTTCCGCTCCCGAGTTCTCCTTGGAGGAACGGGATGGAATCTGGATGGCGAGCCGCATGTTCGCGGTTCTCTACCAGGAGCTTGCGGGCGAGCTTTTGCATCTCCTTGGCATTTCAGCCCTTGGTTTGGAAGACCAGGGAGCTAGCTTTGGACGTTGCCGCGCCATTCTGGAAAAGGCGGTGTCTGGCACGCCCTGTTTTCTTCTGCGCATCCCTCAAAAGGCGACCCCGGAAGAATTAATCCGCGCGTTTGAACGGCTCGTGCTCAAGCAGTCATGAAGAAGAAACTTCTTATTATTACGCCAACTCTTTCGCGGGGCGGAGGAGAGCGGGTGATTGCGGAACTCTCCAAGGTGTTCGCAGAGCATTTGGAAGTGGTTATTGCGCTGTTTGAAAAGAAGGTGGGTTATGGCTATACGGGGAGAATCGTGAGTCTGCACTCGCCAATTTCCGAACAGTTTTTGAAGCGCGCCCTTTTGTTTTTCATACGTTTCTTCAAACTCAAGAAGGTGCTCTTGCAAGAGCGGCCCGACCTTGTGATGAGTTTGGGAGCTTCGGCGATTATCCTGAGCATTCTGGCCGCAAAAGACCCGATTGTGCGCGTGGATACATTCATTCCCGCTACCCAGCGGGGCGTGTTCGGGGCGGCGTTCAAAGTTCTGGCTTTCTTACTCCTACGAAAAGCAGCCTTGCTGATAGCCGTGTCCAGGGCAATCGGCAAGAACCTGGAGGTTAGCCACCATGTTCCAGCAGGCAAGATCCAGGTCATCTACAACCCAGTAAACACCGCGCGCATTCAAGAGCTTGCAAAAGAACCCCTTGCCCCAGAGCACGAGCAGCTCTTTCGCGATCCCGTTGTGATTACCGCGGGCAGGCTCGCGCGCGAGAAGGGACACCACCATCTCATACGCGCTTTTTCAAGAGTGAAAGAACGTATTCCAGCGGCAAAGCTCGTGTTTGTGGGAGACGGAGAGCTGCGAGAGAAGCTGGAGCAGCTTGTCTTGCAGCTTGGCATAGAGGACTCCGTGCATTTTTTGGGGTGGCAAGAGAACCCTTTCAAGTTTCTTGCCCGTGCCTGGGTATGTGCGTTTTCTTCCCGGCGGGAGGGACTTCCGGGCGTGCTCCTGGAGGCTTTGGCATGCGGGGTTCCGGTTGTATCGGTGGACTGCAGGTCAGGTCCCCGGGAAATTATTGCTCCTTCCACAGACCCGCTCTTTCAGACCAAGCAGGTGGAACAGGGGGAATACGGCATTCTTCTTCCTGTATGCGACGGAAAATGGAGAGACGCAAGCCAACCTCTCCGCGCAGAAGAGCGCATGATGGCGGACGCGCTTGCGGCGTTGCTTGAGGATGAGCGCGCGCGTCTGCGGTTTGCAGGGAAGGCAGCCCGGCGCGCCTATGACTTTGATATAAAAACTATTGCCCCCCAGTGGAGTTTCCTGTGGCAATACCCAAACACCAAGATACGATAACCAACCAATGAGTATTAAACGAATATTGGTACTGCAATCAGGAGGAATTGGAGACGCGGTGATGTCCTTGCCTGCGCTTCGCGCCTTGAAGGAAGCTTTTCCAGAAAGCAAAATTGACGCCGCGCTCGTCCAGATGGCGTCAGAGGCCATCCTTACAGAGGAGTTTTGCGACCGGGCCTTTTTGATACCATATGTTTTGTCAGATTGGAGAGCGCTGCTCCATAGCGCCTTTGCCCTTAGGCGCGAGCGGTATGACATCTGTTTCGTTTCCTCGGGCGCGCATCCTTGGAAAGCGGGCTTGATATCCTGGCTTACGGGAGCGAAGGCGCGCCTGGGCGAGACGAGAGGAAGGTTCCCTTCCTTGTTCTACACGCATACGGCGCCCTTTAGGAAAACCCTTCACGTCTTAGAGTCCAACGAGAACATTCTTGCGGCTTTTGGGATTCCCGTCCGCCACAAGCTGCCGTCCCTGCGGGTGAATCAGGAATCTGCCAGAAAGGCAGAGGAATTCTTTTCCGAGCATAGTCTCGCATCCAGGCAGGTTATCGGGCTTCATGTGGGATCTTCTCTCTTAGGAGGAGCGAAACGCTGGCCCACAAAGCACGCGCAGCTACTCGGCGCGCTCTTGAAAGAGCGAAAGGACGGGGCACGCGTGCTTGTTTTTGGTTCTTCCGTCGAGCTAGAGCTTTGCAAAGAAGTTGCAGAAGGCATTGGGAGTACGGCCTGCCTTGCGGCAGGATACCCGCTTTCAGAAAGCGTGGCGCTTTTGGCGCGGTGCACGGCATTCGTCGGTCCGGATGGCGGCGTGGCGCACATAGCGGCTGCCCTTGGCGTTCCCACGGTTGTAATGTTCGGCCCCGTAGATCCCAGGAGATGTATTCCAAGAGGGGAGCATGTTTCTCTCATTCAAGAGTACTGCAAAGACATGCGGACCGTTCCCGACCATGCGCGCGAAGGAAGACACGAATGCATGGAGCGCATTACCCCCGAAAGAGTTTTCAGAGAGTTGACGAAAACGGGTTTTTAGAGGAGTATATCTTTATGGATACGCTTGACATTCTCAAAAAGGCGCTCGTGAGTTTTAAGGATCGTTCGGTGCTGGTGGTGGGCGATGTGATACTTGATCAGTATATCTTTGGAGACGCCTCCCGCGTTTCGCCAGAGGCCCCGGTTCTGGTTGTGAAAAAGACCAAAGAACGTTTTGTGTTGGGAGGGGCGGCAAATACCGCCAACAACGTTGCTTCTCTGGGGGGTAAAGCCACCATTGCGGGCCTTGTAGGCAACGACTCTTGCAAAGACACGTTGCTGCGGCTTTTTGCGGAGCGCGGCATTTCTCCAGAAGGCATCTTCGTTGACGATGCAAGGCCTACCACCTTGAAACAGCGGATTGTCTCTGACGACTATCATCAGTTCTTGCGCCTTGACGAGGAAAATGCTTCTCACCTTTCCCCTGAAAAAGAGGAAAGGTTTTTAGAGCAGGTGAAGGCGTTGATTGCCAGAGCGGACGCCGTGTTGTTTTCCGACTACGCGAAGGGTCTTTTTTCTCCAAGAGTAGCACAGGGGATCATTCAAG
Organism: uncultured Candidatus Saccharibacteria bacterium; assembly: GCA_964474915.1. Lineage (GTDB taxonomy): Bacteria > Patescibacteriota > Minisyncoccia > Minisyncoccales > UBA10102 > JAUSJU01. The sequence continues at coordinate 7,259 of CAYYUL010000015.1, forward strand.
TCGCCAAACAAGCGGGGAAATTGGTCGTTGCGGACATCAAGCCAGCCAGCAAAGAATTTTTTAAGGGAGTAGATGTCATAAAGTCCAACTGGAAGGAGGCGCAAGAGATGACGGGAACGGAGAATGTTGAGGAAGCCGGCAGGGCGCTGACGGAATATTTCGGCTGTGATGTTGTTATCTCGCGCGGGCAGGAAGGTTCAAGTCTATTTGGAAGCGAAGGCGCGCATCGCCATCTTCCCTCCAAAAAAATTAAGGTATTCGACGTGTCTGGAGCCGGAGATACGTTTATCGCGGCTCTTACCCTTGCTCTCGCAAGCGGGCTCAATAGAGAAACTGCCATGCGCCTTGCCAATAACGCTGGCGCCATAGTGGTTCAAAAGCCGGGGACCGCAACGGTAAGCCCGGAAGAACTTCTTTCCGCTCTTTTGCCCGATATGCACGTTGAGAATCTCGCCATCTTGCCAAAGGTATGGGGATACGAAAAGTGGCTTGAGAATAACGAGCGGTACTGTTCCAAACTTCTCTCTCTCAGTAGAGGGTATCAATCCAGTCTGCATTACCATAAGATCAAAGATGAGACGTTGATTGTGACCGAGGGCCATGTCCGATTTGAACTCGGCGACCAAATATTTCACATGTGGTCGGGGAATTTCGTGCGTGTTCCGCCAGGCACCCCCCATCGTTTTACCGGGATGGAGAATTCGTTGATTATTGAGGTGAGTACTAACCATAATGAGGCTGACGTGTATCGAATAGAAGAAAGCCGCAAGGTAGAGCTGAGCGCACTCCCTGATTCTTCAAGATCCAATGTACGAGAAACTTAAAAGTGAGCCGGCACTCATTCGGCTTGTCTCTCGCCTCAAAAATCAAGGAAAGAAGATTGTAACCTATAACGGGAGTTTCGATCTCTTGCATGCAGGGCACCTGCGTTCTTTAAAGGAAGCAAAGAAGCAGGGAGACGTGTTGATCATCCTCCTTAACAGCGACAAATCGGTGAAGATCTACAAGGGGCCATTCCGACCCATTATTCCTGAAGATGAGCGGGCCCTGATGCTGGAGGCGCTCTCGTGCGTGGACTACGTAACGCTCTTTGACGACATCACCCCCATGCGGATTCTTGAACATATCCGTCCAGATATCCACTGCAATGGATCTGATTGGGGCAAGGATTGCGTTGAACGGGAAGTCGTGGAACGCAACAGAGGCAGGGTCCATATTTTACAGTGGAGCCCCGGCCTTTCAACGACCAACCTCATGAAACGGATCGTTGAGCTGTCTGGGAAGAATGCTCCTCGAGCTGTGTTCATTGATCGGGACGGAACCATCAACAATAATCAGGAAGGATACATTCACAAGAAAGAAGATTTTCAGTTTGCGCATTCTGCAATACCGGCTCTGCAAAAACTTTCCAGAACCGACTATAACATCATCATCATTTCAAACCAGTCAGGAGTCGGACGCGGTTATTACACTAAAAAAGATGCAGATAAGCTTTTTGCGTGGATGAAAAAAGAATTAAAGAAGAAGAAAATCCGGATAGACGCAGTGTATTATTGCCCTCATCATCCGAACGAGAAGTGCGAGTGCCGCAAACCAAAAATCGGACTTTTGCTCAAAGCGGCAAAAGATTTTGGCCTCAGCTTGAGCAAGAGCTGGATGGTCGGCAATGAAGAAAAAGACATAGGAGCTGGAAGGGAGGCGAACATCCAGACCATAAAGATAGGAGCTAGGCTTTTGCGCACTTCAAAAATTGGTCCTCATCATTACGCGAAAAATCTCTTGGAAGCCGCGCGCATTATTGTATCGAACTCATGAAAAACAAAACTGTCCTTATCACTGGCGGAGCAGGATTTATCGGCTCAAATCTTGTATTGGCTCTGCAGGAACATTTTCCGGAAAATGAATACATCGTGTTGGATAATTTCTTTTCTGGCAGCGAAGAGAATCTCAGAGAGTTCAAGGGCAAAGTGATCAAAGGAGATGTTGCCGAGAAAAGCTCGTTTCGACTTTTGCCTTCAAAAGTGGGCGTTATCTTCCACCAGGCGGCAATGACCGATACCACAGTCCAGGACAGAGAGAAAATGTTCCAGGCGAACGTGAGAGGGTTTCAGAATGCTCTCGGTTTCGCCAAGGAATCGCAAGCCAAACTTATCTACGCTTCTTCGGCAGCAGTCTATGGGGCGGGTCCTGTTCCCATGCGCGTGGGGGAAGGAGAGGAGCCCTTGAACCCCTATGGAGCTTCCAAGCTTGAGGTTGACCATATCGTGACCGAGGAGATTGCCTTGAACCCAGAACGTGTCATTATAGGTATGCGGTATTTTAACGTGTATGGTCCGCGCGAGGCGTATAAGGGAAAGATGGCAAGCATGGTATGGCAGTTATACCTTCAAATGAAGGCGGGCAAACGTCCGAGAGTGTTTGAGTTTGGTGAGCAGAGAAGAGATTTTGTGTATGTGAAGGACGTGGCGCTCGCAAATATTCTGGCTCTGCATGCGCAAAAGAGCGGCATTGTGAACATTGGAACTGGAAAGAGCAGCAGTTTCAATGAGATTATCCGTGCACTCAACAAAGCGATGGGAATCAATCTGGAGCCCGAATACTTTAAAAATCCGTACACTACCGCCTACCAGGAAAACACCGAGGCAGACCTTACAGAAGCTCGGGAGCTGCTTGGGTATGAGCCCCAGTATGACCTTGAGTCGGGCGTTCACGACTATCTTGAGACTGTTAACATCCGAAGCACGAAATCCGAAACAAGCACGAATAACCAAAATGCAAATGATCAAAACAGGCTTTGAGCATTTGAAAATTAGAATTTTGAACATTGTTTCGAATTTCGATATTCGAATTTCGTATGTAGTATTGAGCGCTATACTTGGCGTTGCATTGTTGGCCGATCGAGACGTTGGAGCAGCCCTCGTGATGCTGACGCTTTTGGGCTTCGCTGTTGCATGGAGCTTGCAGAAACTTGGAGTGCGCCAGCGCGAGGCGTACCTTCTTTTTGCGTTTGTTCTTATCTCTCATGCCGCGTTTGCGCTCTTTGTGCACTACACAGGGTTTCAGCCCTTCGGCGGAGGACCCGGGGACTATCTTCGCTACAACATGGCGGCCCAGGAGATAGCCGAACGCGTACGGGACGGGAATTTCTCGCTTGACGGCGTTACGGTTTTTCATTACTTCCCCATAGTGATCGGCTATGTATACGCTGTCGTGACGCCCGCGCTGGTAGTGGGGCCGCTCTTTT
>CAYYUL010000016.1:0-10337 GCA_964474915.1 uncultured Candidatus Saccharibacteria bacterium
AACCACAAACAGATCAACCGCCACAGGAAAGTAGTGAGACTCAAGAAGAGCAAGGCGGAGGATTAGGCCCCATACTTACTCCTGAGGGCATCATGATGCTTTTGATTGCTGGGATTCTCGACATTATTAGCGTGATACCATTCGTGAATATTATTACGGACATCGTAGGCATGTGCGTCGTGGGATTATGGCTCATTGTCCGAGGAAGGCGTCCTCAAAGAGTCGGGAGAGGCGGGAGGCCCGTCACCCGAAGCTTCAAATGGCTGGGGCGATTTGGGACATTCTTTTTAGAATTCATTCCTGGATTCAGCATCCTTCCTCTTTGGACCCTGCTTGTATATGGCGAATTAAAAAGCGAGGCATGAAAAAAATCCTTTTTACCATATTAATCTCAACAGCTCTCATTCTGCCTTCTGTAAGCGAAGCAAGCGCCGAGGCGGTAATCCAGTATATGAGAGACGGAGCTTCCCTCTCCTTTGCAAACGAACTTCTCAGGCAAACAGATCGGCCAATAAACTATGACGAATATCTTGAGCTCACTCAGCTTGTTCTTAATGCAGGCGGGGTAAAACCGCGCATCCAGCCTTTTGCATTTCTGGGACAAGAGGTGAAGGCCACGAACAACGACCCGCTAACCTTTTATATTGATACGGAGCTTGAAAAGAATGCGATCGCAAAAGCGGGAACATTCGTATATGGATGGGATGCCGTGCCCCCGGGATTTGTGGGAGGAAAGACTCCTCCTCCGCTTCCTGATTCTATGGCACTGCCCGTTCCCGGAGCAGTCGTTACTCAATGGTATGGATGCCAAGGTTCAATTCGCTACAGCACGGAGTGTACGAAAACCCCTCCGAGCTGGCTCCACAACGGCATTGACTTTGATGCTTCTGGAACCGGTGAGCCGATAGTGGCCGCGGCTTCCGGAACCGTTCTTGCGATCGGAGTGGATCCAGGGTGCGGATATGGAAACTGGGTTGTCATCCAGCATCCCGACATACAAAGGTATACGGGCTATGCGCATTTATCTAAGGTAGCGGTCTTAAAGGGAGATTCTGTGAAGCAGGGCCAGGAAATAGGGGTTATCGGATCCACAGGGTTCGTATTTGGAGAACATCTCCACTTCATGCTGTTTGCCAGCCAGCCTTCCATAGCCAACAATTGCATCGTCGGGAAAGCAATTGACCCATTCGGATATCTTAAAGAATGAAACGTAAGCTTTTCATATTTCTTTTTACCGTTTTCACGCTTCTTGGGTCGGGAATTGTTTTTGCTCAAAATCTTGAAACCCAATACCCCACGCTTCCCGGTGGGCTCAAGCTTTCTCTCCATCCCACGCTTCCGGAATTCATCCTCTATGTGTATTATCTCTTGCTCGCGGTTTCCGGATTTTTCGCCATAGGGTCTCTCATTCTAGGGGGCATCCAATACATAACTTCTGGGGGAAACGGAGCTACGCAAACAGAAGCAAGGAAACAGGTATCGGGAGCAGTACTGGGAATACTTGTCCTTTTCGGGTCGTATCTTCTGCTCGCTACCATTAATCCGAATCTCAGAATCCTGCAGTTTGAAAAACCCGTTTCTCCAATCAAGAAATGCGATTGCTCAAATCCGACTGAGAAAATTTGCAAAAAAATCTGCGAACCCGTACGGGAACAAAAGAAGATAGGGGCAGAGCTCCTGGAGGTTCCCGTGGGAAATCTTATTGAGAGGATTGTAAAAGAAAGTACGCTTGCCCAATTTGCCTCCATTGCGCAGCAGGCGGAAAAACTCTCGTTTGAGGCAAAGGAGGCGGCGCGGAAGTACAAAGAAGAGTTCGATCAATGCAAGTGTTCCCGGAATACGGTCATTCCCCACTGCAGTGCTGCTCCTTCGTGTTCTCCTCAAGTATGCACCGGGGAGTCCTGCGACAAAACAGCACTAGCACAAAAGAGAAAAGCGCTCCAAGATTCGAATACGGCGCTTACGCAATACATAGAAACGAATATAGGGACCAACATCTCTCTTTCTTCCGGAATGGCGCCGGGATCGGCTGGCACGCCGATTTCAGGAGGAAGCTGCATGGCAGGAACGGGAGCCTGCTCTCCTTCGGCTCTAAGCGCATTCGGTGCAAAGGCAGGAGAAGCGTCTCAAATATGCCAGAAAGAAAGCGGGGGAAACGTAAGATCTCTCAATGACGGGTGCTTGCGAACTGACTATGATTACAGCGTAGGGCTCTTCCAAATAAATCTGTACAGAACGGGAAGATGTCCGGGAGCTTTTCGCGAAATAAATGTTTCTACCTGTGAGATTATCGACCATGCCATTCTTGAGGCCTGTATGGAAAAATATGGGTTTGGAGACGCAGATAAAAATATCCAGGGAGCACTGGGAATATCAAATAACGGGAATAATTGGTGCCCATGGACCGCTTCCTTTCCGCAACACTGTAATCTTTGCAAAAATTAATATGAAACCGATTTTTCACAATAATCGCTTGCTTATTTTCTTCATTCTCGCCGCCGTGGGAACGGGAGTTCTTGCGGTCGCCCTAGCAGCAGACAGGACACAAGGGCCAAAAGAATATGAAACGATTAAGGCAAAAGCTTTGGAACAAGTCTTAAAGGATGATAAAGGGAATCCAATCATCAGCAAAGATTCAGTCCAGCAGTATCTTCTTTTTGAAGCTGACGACTATCAAATATCATACCAAAAAGCGTACGATCTTTTCCTTATTTCTATCAATGCCTCGCCTTTCAACGACATACGGGAAAAAGCGGAGAAGCAATTCCTTGCGCTCTTAGATGACAACGCAGAGGCCGCGTGCTTTTTCCGCGTAGAGACCACTACTCCGTTCTTTGCGAATCCAGACCTATCAGGCCAGCAATTTCCTCTTAGCTTCTGCACACCATGAAACGCTTTCTTCCATGGATCCTGTATCCATCTCTTGGTATTTTGATTTTCTTCAGCTTTGGGTATAATCAAAAAACAGAGTTCATTGACCACGCCCTGGCGCAAAAAGTGGAGTCCGTGTGCCCCGGCAAAGAGATCCCCGTAAGGAACTTGATTGAGGAAACAAGCACCTTTCAGGGAAAGATCGTGACCTCGCTCTTGCAGATATCTTCCGCCTCGCGGGCCCAAATTCAAGAATCTGAAGTCTTGTTTGGGTTAGAAAACGAGGCCAAGGCGGAAAACTGCATTTCTTCTTGCCAGAAAGTATGCGTGAAGGATGGAAAGTTTGACTGTTTAGAATATGCGTGCGTAGCGAATTCATGCACCGGAGATCCGGTTTCAAAAGATGCGAAAGCTAAGATTGTGAATCAACTTGCCAAGGTGAACGAGCAATACGAACAAGTAAAGAATGCGAATGTCGCAATCCAGAGCCTTCTCGCCAAAAATGTCGCCTCTCCCTTTGCAAAGAACTGTTCAGCTACCTGCGAGCCGGGAGGAGACGGGAGAGGATGCACCCAGGAATGTATCTGGACTACCGCAAGAAAACATATCCTTAATACGTTAGCTCAAACGCGCAGAGCCCTGCAGGCTTGCGTGACTCCGGTCAACCCTCAAACCTCCAAGGAAGAAATCATCCAGCGGACGGACACCATATATTCCTGCCAGGAAGCAAAGTTTCTAAAAATCCTTAATGACGCGCAGCAACAGTGCCAGACAAATAATTTCTTCTGCTGCCAGTTCCAGGTAATAAAATGATGTACGGCATAACTCTACATACGTTCATTCCCTAGCTATGGAAGGATTCCTCGGAAGTCTTCTGCAAGTCATCCCAAGCGCCTTTGGTGCTGCAATGGCATGGATCGCGATTGCTGTTTCGAGTGCCGTGCTGGGGATAGCCTCTCTCCTGCTTCAGCAGTCCGTTGACTCTTCATTCATTCGCGTGCCTTACACCACGGGAGGCGTCATTGATGTTGCCTGGCCCATCGTCAGAGATTTTGCGAACATGCTCTTGGTGCTCATTCTCATTTTCATTGGCTTGGGAACCGCCCTGCGGCTCGGAGATTACGAAGCGAAAAAGGCGCTCCCCCGACTGGTCGCAATCGCTCTGCTCATTAACTTTGCGCCCGTGCTTATGGGATTCGTCGTGGATGCGAGCAATATAATCATGAATTTCTTCCTGGAAGGGCTTCTCGGCGGCCAGGTGCTCGCATCTGTAGGGTCTAATCTATCGGCTATCATAGGAAGCAATACCGAGACGTTCGGCCAGCTCTCATTCTCTTTTGTGGCAAAGCTTTCTGCGGTTGCGCTCTTTAACATGCTTACCGCCGTCATCTTCTTCTTTTTCGCCGCCCTGTTCTTTGTGAGAAAGGTTGTAATCTGGATCCTGGTCATTCTTTCTCCCATAGCGCTCATATCCCTCATACTTCCCGCAACCAAAGGGTTCTTTACCAAGTGGTGGGACCAGTTTTTCCAGTGGTCCACCGTTGGGATCTTTGCGGCGTTCTTCCTATGGCTGGGAGATCATACCATCGCCTTGGCGGCCAGAGGAGGATTCACCTCTCAAATTGCTCCGCAAGGGAGCTTGCCTGGCACAACCGGGCTCGGCAATATTCTCAACGAGGTAATGCCCTTTATCATAGCCGACATGGTGCTCTTGATAGGGTTCTTCATGGGCCTGCAGTCAAACGCAATGGGATTCAATACGCTCAAAAGCCAGTCGTTTGGCCAGCAAAAATGGGCCGCCTTAAAGACTGGGGCTTTCTTGAAGCGATTCAAAGATGAAAAGCTTTCGCAGTCAACACTCTTGCAGGGCCGCCCCGGAAAGCCAGAGGAAGGGCTTGCGAACAAGCTTGCCGCCTCCAAAATACTCGCCCCGACATGGGGATCGGGAAAAGACGGTATTGGAGGCGCATTCGCAAGAACCAGCGCATGGGCTACAAGAGCGGCATTCACCCCCATAAGCGGGGGGTTGCGAAAAGTTGGCAGAGCTCTCGGCCCGAACATAATAGACGAACAAAAACAAATCATTGCAAAAACAGCTCAGGAATCTAAAAAGTTGGACGTGCCGACTGTTGTTTCAAGATTGAAAGACCATGCGGTATCCCAAGCCGATAAAGTGGGGCTTCTCCATCGCTTGATTGTGGAGTTCGATATAGGAGATGCCATGAAACAAGGGCTCACTATGGGAGAAATCGGCCAACTGCGAGAGTCTGCAAGACGCAGAGGAGAGCATCATGAAATAGATGTTGCATTCCCCGAACTCGCAAGGAAAGACGTGGAACGCAAGGTTGTAGAGGATAGAGCTGAAGAAAATGAAAAGATGCGGCAAATGGGGCTAGCCGGTCCCTACCTGCCCGAAATTACAACTCTTCCACCAGACGACCAGAAAAAACTGTTCGAAGAAGCGTTTCAAGATAACTATCGGAAACTCCTTGCAAACCACCCTGAACGGGCTGCGTGGATACCTCCTAGTGCGATTACTCCTGAAATCGGAGAGGCGATGCTCAAATTCTTTGATGGAAGACAAATGGGTGCATTTGCCAAATGGCAAGGGAAAACTGGCATGGAAACTCTTCAAGCACAACTGAATCAGCTTGCGGCAGATTATGCCGCTCGTACAGGAACTCCAATCACAAAGGGCAACTTCTTGGAAATACTAAATCCTGCCCTCCGTAGTTACATGGAAAAAAATGCAGGGCAAGAAGTTTCTCTTGATCTTTCATAATGAAATCTTTGCGAACGAAACTCTAAAGTGAAAGCGGGTCATGGAAGTGACCCGCTTGAGCGTCCCTGAGCGTCACGATTGGCTACGCAACCACTCAAGCCCCGCCCTTCTACCTGCCTCTCTCACCATCCTCTGAGAGTGTGGAGGCAATTGCCGATCTTTCTCCTCTTTGCCCAGGGAATTGGCATACCTGTAGTTGAGCGCTCTTTGTGCATCCTCCGCAGGATCCCCTACGATGATAAACCGCAGGACTGTAAGGGGAAAGAGCAGAATTGCCAACGGCCCGGGAAGAGAAAATCCTTTCCTCGGCGTTGAAGCAGCTGCTGGAGCGACTACGCGAGGGCTGAACAATGCCCCAAAGGCCTTGCATACCCCATAGAACAGGGTTGCCGGGATTGCTCCTCCTAATAGCGCGAGATCCACGATGACAAGGATAGTAAAAGGATCTGCGCCTGCCCTGAGCATTTCGATGCTCGCCCAGAGCGTGCCCGCCGAGCCCAGCAGCCAGATGATCGCTGTGGCTAAACGAAGCATTTTTTCCTCCTTTCGAGAAAATTGAGTTGTAGTTTTAAGGACTAAATATAGTATAGCATTTAATTTTGTTTCTGTCAATATCCAGGGGAGATGCTTAATTGGTTGCTCACCCTGGGTGAGCAACCAAAAGAAAAGCCCTTGAGATTATTCTCAAGGGCGCTTGGGGCTCTAACGAAACGCGAATCTCACAACGAGTCCTGCGACGAGAAGGGAAACGAGGCCTCCTACCCAGATCGCTACTCCCGTAGAGGTGGTAAGCGAAGAAGTCACGGGGAGGGGTTTTCTCATCCACTCGTTTGTTCTCTGCCAGTCCACTTGCTGGACTGAATGGCGCATCGCCTGCAGGCCAGCCGGGGTTGACACCTGACAAGGATCAATATTCCCCCAGCGAAGCCGTAGGGGATCGGTCGGATTGCGGTGGCAATCCGTTTCTGCACTTGCCGCCATCTGCTCAGCCTGCGACCTTGTCTGTTCCGTAAGCTGCCTCTGAATGGCGGTCGCGTACCCCTGTTGAATCGCTATTGCCGCTGTTTGAGAAACTGGATTGTCCCAAACATACGGTCTCTCTGAGGGATCGATAATAAAAGAGTAGAGCTCTGTATCTAATCTCTTTTGTTCTCGATCGATCCCGAGTGAGAAGTCTGTGAGCGTTGCGAAAGTGGTTGGTCGCCAGATACCGATTGCCGTCAGCGCGAGAATCGCCACCACGGCAACCGAGGCGAGCGATATGGGCAAAGACGTTCCGAAGAGCTGGCTGAAGACCTGGGGCGCGTATCGGATTACTCCGACTACGACTGCCAAGGCCACTACTAGCGGAAAAATCGATCCAAGGAATGAGAGGACCGCGTTGAGCGCATCCATGGCATTCTCCTTTCTAATCTTCTTCTTCTTTTTTTTGCCTTCTTGGGCGGGGCTTATCTCCACCAAACACCTTGAAGATGTTCCAGGGAGAGAATAGCAGCCCAAACAACCAAGAGATTATCTTCCACATAAACCCGATTACCATCAGGAGTAGGAAGATGGGGAGGATCGTGAGAACCAATGTTCCCGCGTCTTTCACCATGGAGATGCTATCCCCTAGAAGGGGAAGCTTCTCAAAGAATGACTTGCTGTCCGTAGAACTTGGGCTCTTAGAAGTTCCAGGGCTTCCGCTTGTCGCCACCGGAACTGGCGTGGGGAAAAGAGCGGCCTTCAACCCATCAAGGTTGGGAGGCCCTTCACCCTTTCCTCCTTCAATGCCTGACCAATTGAATGGCTTGCTGATCCCTTGGGGCACATATGCGGTTGGCGCTGCTGTTGCCCCAAGTTGAGCAGGGGTAGAGGAAGTGCCGGGTTGCACCCCTTTACTGAGCCTTGGGGGTGCATAAGGGGTGGGTGTCGCCACGGACGGGGCAGGGACAGAGGGAGCGCCAGATGGCGTCCCTCCGCCCTGTTGGCCGCAACCCATCAGAAGGATCGCAGCCAAGAACATCTTGGCAAACATTGCGTACCTCCTTAGGGTGTGGACGTAGGCGCAGGTGCTGTCATGCGTCTGTTGTAACAGCTCTGACAGTGCCTCATCGTTCTGGCGCGAACCTGAGCCGGATTTTGGCAATCAGCGCAAATTATTTCGTACATTTGGCCTTGGCGCTGAGGCGACGCGGGACGAGGAGCCTGTGTCGGAGTCTGTGTCGGAGTCGGTGTCGGAACGGTACCGGGATTTATCCCGTACCATTCAAACAACGCTTCATTTCGATCCCTTCCCGGACGCAGCGCATACCAGACTATGTCCCAGTAACTGTGAGCGGTCTCGACAATCCCCAGTTTTTTGGGGTTACCAGATCGTCTCGCAGCCTGGAACGCAGGCCGGAGATCAAAGAATCCGAAGATGGCTGTGGCTATCAGGATAAATACCCCGGCGGTCACAACCCATCCAAGGAGATCTACTAACACGCTCCATGCTCCCCCTATCAAGTCGAAAAGAGGGAAGCTGGGTCCTTTCGTCGGCTGGCTTGTCGTCGGTTGAGACGATTGAGCAGCGACTGGATCACGCGACTTCCTTAGGCTGGGCACCACATACCCAGGGGCGGGAGCCGCTCCAGGAGCAGTAACCGCAACTCCTTGAGGAGCGGGAACGCTCGCTGGGCTCGTTGGGAACATCACGGCCGTAAGCGCGGTCGCGCCTACCAAGACCACGAATAAAACTCCCAACCACATGACGACTTTTCTCGCTCGCATGACTCGCATGACTTCTCCTTTCTTTTTTCCTATGAAGTTTTGTAGGTTCTGAGCTGTTTATATCATTATTCTATGGTTTTGTCAAGGTCTTGCCTTCCTGCTTTGCCCTTGAATGCTTGTGGGGGTTTGTTGCCGCTGATATAATGTCAATATGGTGGAATATACAAAGGAACAGTTCTGGAAGCTGTACGAAAAACTTCCTCCAGACCTCAAAGAGGCAATATTCTCTGACGAGGTTGGAGACCATATTTTAGGCGCCTGCGAGAAGAACGGGGTTGGAGATAAAGTTTCCAGCGTTGCAAAGTATACGGGGAGAGTTCTCCTTGGAGTGCTCTTGCCTCAAGATTTCCAGGGAACCCTTGAAAAAGAGGTGGGAATACCAAAAGACACAGCTCGCGTGATCGCAACCGAGATAAACCGCTTTGTGTTTTTCCCCGTCAAAGAAGCGTTGAACCAGATTCACAGCGTTGTTCCGGAAAAACCAACAGCTCCGCAAGAAGAAATAATCCCCGCCCAACAGGAACCTCTAAAGAAACAACGCAAGAGCAAGGGGGATACCTATAAAGAACAAATCGATGAAGAGTAATATGAAAAAGAAAATGCAGGAACCGCTTACACAAACGGGGATGGAAAAACTCCTCTCTCAACAGACGGGCGTGATTCTTGACGCGGTGGATAAAAAAATTGGCTCGTTAGACACAAAAGTAAACTCTTTAAGTGTGGACGTAAAAGAGCTCGACTTTCGAATAACCGCTCTGGAGAAAAGGATTGGCGCTATGGAAGTCAGGTTCAACCAGAAAATGGATCGCCTTATTACCACCCTAGACAAGTTTTTGAAGCGGCTCACGGATACGGAAGATGAATTTGCAATAATGAAGCTGGATGTCAACAGAATGAAAAAAGTCATCCGAGAAAAATTGGGCGTTGATTTGTCTTGACGATGAAAATTACCTCTCTTTTCGCGCTTTCTTTCATTGTTCTCGGTCTCTTTCTGCCTTTTTTGCAGGTGCAGGCGCAACTTACTCCTGCGTGCGGGTATGATCTGAATAGTGACGGGAAGTACGACTCGCAAAAAGAGGGCTGCAAACTCTGTCATTTCTTCGTATTGGGCAATAATATCTTAAAATTCTTGCTTGTGCCGCCCGGAGGATTGGTACTGATAGGGGCTGTCATCATGTTCGTGGTGGGAGGGTTTATGTTCTTGGTGTCTGCCGGGAATCCAAGCTCTCTTGAGCAAGGGAGGAATATCCTCAAGACAACGGTAATGGGGCTGATTATCGTCTATGGAGCATGGCTTGCCGTTGACTTCTTTTTTGTGGCGCTTGGGGTCACCACGTGGTCTGGCCCTGGACAAGGATGGTTTACCATTAATTGCCCTATACCCTGATGCAATTCCAGGTTCCCCAATTCATTGAGAGAGAGGCGAGGGTCGTGGGTCCCTTGACATTCCGCCAATTCCTGTACGTGGGATCTGCGGGAGCTGTTGCGTTTGTGATGTACTTTACCCTTCCTTTAACCCTATTCGTAGCGGGAACGATTCTTGTTGTGGGAATTGGAGTTGCTCTCGCCTTTTTCAGTGTGGGAGGAAAATCGCTTTCCGCTCTTCTTTTGGGATTCCTTGCGTTCAGCATTGGGACAAAAACATACGTCTGGAAAAAGGGAAGGATTTCTCGCGTCATTTCCGGACCCGCCTCGGAGGATCCTTTCCTGGAACGTACCGCGGAACAGCTTTCGCTCACGAGAGAAAGTAAAATGAAAAACTTAGCTACCAAGCTTGATTCCAGATAAGCAAAGCTTGATTTCTAACGAAATTAATATGCCTCAATCAGCTCAGGATTTTCTTGAATTAGAGACCATACGGGAGGGACTGCTTGTATTGAAAAACAAGACTGTGCGCGGAGTCATGCTGGTTTCCGCCCAGAACTTTGCCTTG
>CAYYUL010000017.1:0-4265 GCA_964474915.1 uncultured Candidatus Saccharibacteria bacterium
TTCTTTGCAGACAATGACCAGCCCGGAATCCTTTGCGACGCTCTCTTCCAATCCTGTCCCCACCAAAGGAGCCCGGGCCTTGAACAAAGGCACTGCCTGGCGCTGCATATTGGAACCCATGAGCGCCCTGTTTGCGTCGTCGTTCCTCAAGAAAGGAATAAGGGCGGTTGCAGTGGAGATTGACTGGTTGGAGCTCACATCAATGAAATCCACCTTGGTGCGATCCGCGATTCCCGGCTCTCCGTTAATTCTCGCCTCCACGCGGGAAGGAATAATGGTTCCATCTTTCCCGATGGGGACTCCAGCGTGAGCGATGATGTATTGCTCTTCTTCGTAGGCGGCAAAATAATGGAGCTCCTGGCTCACCTTCCCGTTCTTTACCTTATAATACGGAGTCTCAATGAATCCGTACGGGTTGATTCTCGCGTAGGAAGCCAGGTGCCCCACGAGCCCGATGTTGGGGCCTTCAGGGGTTTCAATCGGGCAGATTCTTCCGTAATGGGAAGGCTGAACGTCTCGTACCTCAAAACCGGCGCGCTCCCGCGTTAACCCTCCAGGACCCGTGGCTGAAACTCTGCGCTTGTGCTCTAACTCGGCCAAAGGATTTTCGTTGTCCATGAACTGGGTGATCTGGGAAGACGTGTAGAAATCTTTTACGACCGCGATGACGGGCCTCGGATTGATGAGCTGGGAAGAGGTGACGGTGCTGGCGTCCAGCGTAGACATCCTGTCTTTGATGATGCGTTCCATTCTCATGAATCCGACTCGCATGCGATTCTGCAAAAACTCCGCGAACGTTCTCACCCTCCTGTTTCCCAAATGGTCAATCTGATCAGACAGGGCGAGCGGAGTATTGTTCAATCGAATAATTTCTTTGAGCACTTCCACTACATCTTCCAGTTTCAGCACTCTGTCTTCCGGACTCATTTCTCCTTTCTTGGATGAATGCGCGAGGGCAGGAAGACGCTGAAGCGTTTTCCATCTTCCCACCTTGGAAAGATCGTACCGCTCAAAGTTAAAGAACATGTTGGAGATAAGCTCTTTTGCGGTTTCTGGGCTCCCAAAATCTCCTGGGCGCAATCTCCGGTAGATCTCAACAAGCGCCTCTTCTGTGGTTCTTGCGGGATCCTTTTTCAGGGTTTCCGCTATAAAGGAAACGGGGCCTGCATCCGCGTCCCGAAAAAGAGATTTGATCTTCTCGTCGTCTGCAACGCCAAAGGCCTTGAGCAATGTGGTGGCAGCCGCCTTTCTCTTGCGGTCAATGCGAACCGCGATGAATCCGGAAGATTCCGTTTCAAACTCAAGCCACGCTCCCCTATTGGGAATAATCTTGGCTCCGAAGGTTCTTCTGCCTCCCCCTACGGTCTGAGCGGTAAAAAATGCTCCGGGAGATCTGATGAGCTGGGAAATGGCGACCCGCTCCACTCCGTTCACAATGAACGTGCCTCTCTCAGTCATCAAAGGAATGTCGGACAAAAACACTTCCTGCTCCTTGATCTCCTTGGTCTTTAAGTTTACGAGCTTGGTCTGCACTCTTAAAGGAGCTTCAAAAGAATCATTGTTCGCCTTCGCCTCTACCTCTGTCTTATGATTGGGCTCCCCTAGCGTGAATCCGGTGAACCAGAGCTCAAACTCTTTTTTCGTGTAGTCGCGGATAGGAGAAATTTCAGAGAGCAGCTCTTTAAAATCCTGCGCCCAAAATCTCCTCCAGGCAGAAAGCTGCATTTCCAGAAGGTACGGCAAAGCCAGCCTTACAGAGGATGTTCCAAAATGTTTCAATGGTCTCGCGGAAAGAAGCTTTGGCACGGCAAAAATGGCCAAAAAGGGAGGCCGATTAGATTTTAAATGATTAGAAAAATAAGCAAGCTTGTTTTTCGCTATCGCTCAAAATAAAAACTGCGTGGTGTTCAAAAGGGCGAAACTCAAGGTCGAGATTAAGCTAAAGGATATAGTACACAGGCTCTCTTCTTTTGTCAATACCTCTACTTCTCTTTTTTGATTTCTGGAGGCGTTTCTTCGGAAACCGGGGGCTGGGCAGGAGACAACCCCTCCAGGGCCGGCTTTCCGGAATTCAGGTTCGCAAGAATCCGCTTGATGTCTTCATTGTCTGGATTCAAATCCAGAATGCTCTGGAATTCTTCCTTCGCTTTTTCCCTGTTCCCCTGCTTGTCGTAGGTGAGGCCCAGCATGTAGAGAGCGTTGGCATATTTTGGATTCAGGCCCTTTGCGTTCAAGAATTCGTCCTGCGCCTTGCCCACGCTCCCTTTCTGCCAATGCAGCATGCCCAGTTGGAACGCCAGCCCTACGTCGTTGGGATTTTGACCTTTGAGCTCCTCGAGCTTTCGCGCAGCTTCCTCTGATTTCCCCTGCGCGTTATAGGTTATCGCAATCAGATAATTCGCAGGAGAATAGTCGCTCTTCAAGCCAACCGCTTTATTCAGGTGATCTAACGCCTTCTGGAGAAGATCCGATCTCAGCTCTTGAAATTCCTGCTTTGAAGCAAGACGTTGCGCTTCAAGAATATACACCCTTGCCAGTTCCGTAACGCTGAACGGAGAGGAGGGATCCAATTCTGATGCTTTCTGGTATGCCTGCACAGCTAAATCTTCTGCTCCCTGGACCCCAATGAGATTCTGGTATACGAATCCCTGCACGTTCCAGTTTGCCGCGTTTGCGGGAGATAGGGCTGACGCCTGGAGGACTGCCGCCACTGCATTATTCACGACAGCCTGGAGATCTTTCTGTTTTTTATCGGCTGCAAGAGACGCATCCTGAGAAACGGCGCTGATCTTTTGAAGGTAGAGCTGCGAAAGATCTCTCCAATAGAGATCGGAAAGGGGGTTCAGGCGTATCGCAGACAAAACCCGCTGGATCGCCTGGTCGATATTCTTGTGCTGAGCTGCTTTGGCATACTGGATTTCAGCCGCGTATTTTTGGCCTCCCAAAAAGATCAGACCTAATCCGAAGATGAGCACAATGAGGAACACGAACGAGGAAGCAAGAGCCAAGAACGAAGGAGGGGCAACGGAAATGGTCTTCACTTCCTTTCCTATCAATAGTCCGAGTCCGGCAAGCAGCACCCAGAACAAGAACCACGTGCTAAAACTTGCGGGATACAAGAAGAAAGAGCACACGAGCGCCGCAAAAGAAGCCAGCGTCCCCAGCCCCACCATCCAGGAAAAGTTTTCGGCTCCTTCGCCTGAAGGATTGACCAGGCGCTTTGCGGCAAAGAAAAGGGCGGCCGAAATGAGCAGAGCCAGAGAGAACAACCCCAGCAATCCTTTCGTGACAATCCAATCCATTATTTCGGAAGATCCTGATCCAAAGCGCGTTCCCCAGAATACCGTCTGGTTGAGGACGGCGGGGCGGAACTTCGTGTACTCGAAAATGAATGTGCCAGGCCCTGACCCAAGCAGCGCTCGTTCCTGCAGCACCTGGTTCAGAATGCCGGCTTCCGCTGCCAAAGAAGGCCGCACCTCCACGGGACCCGAGGGAGATCCGGGCAGAACAACCCTGAACACCACGAAAAACATTGCGACGACCAAAAAGGCCATGGGAAGAGAGACCCAGCCGAACTCCGTGCGTTTTTTCACGTTCCACATGCCGAATGCCAAAAGCACGAGAAGCCCCGCGATGAGAACCACCCACGCTTCAAATAAGTTCAGTATGGCAAGGCCAGCAAAGAATATTGCGACAAGGATCCAAAGAATCCATCGCAGCAAAGCTCTGGAAAGAAACGCGAGCACGATGGCGAGAGGCACAAGAGCCGCAATGAACAGCGCAAGGGAGTTCGGAGTGCCGATCGTATTGAAACCTGCCTGCTTTGCGAAAGAGAATGGCAGGAGAAATACTCCGTAAAGCTGCAGAAGACCGAAGAGTGCCGCTCCGGCTCCCGAGGCAAGAACAAGGAAATACACCGATACGAGATTCTTCAAACTCTGAGTGTGGTGCAGCACAAGGAAGTAAAAAAGCGCAAAACCGAGGAATGTAAGGAAGTTGTCTGTGGTATGCAAAGGCCATCCCCAAAAGCTTCCGTATTTCCAAAGAGAAAAAAGAGTGGAGAGCCCTACGATACAAAGCACCGGAATCACAAGCAAAGACGTAATGGATTTTCGGAACGCAACCTCTCCCTTGTTCACGATAAGAGCCAGAGCGGAACTCAATCCCAGGAACACGAGCACCAGAAGCAATGCCTGCTTCTGGTAATCAAGAACATTCTGGGAAAAAGGAAGCGTCCATAAAGGAATGAGGAACGCCAAAAGGTA
>CAYYUL010000017.1:4275-6386 GCA_964474915.1 uncultured Candidatus Saccharibacteria bacterium
GATCGTAAGAGCATGGTGAACGGCAAGAGTGATAGGGAAGGCGTAGATACCGGCGGTAGAAACGTAATGGAGGCCATAGAGTATTATTGAAGTGAATGAGTCTTCTGCTGAAGTTGATGAAGTTTTTGTTTGAGTTCTTTGCTGTCTGGGTTTAATTGTAGGACTTTTTCCAGCTCTTGTATAGCCCTCTCCCTGTCCCCAATTGCTTCATAAGAAAGAGCCAAGGCGTACCTTGCGTCAGAGTTCGTTTCCTTATATACAAGCGCCCGTTCAAACTGCCGTATGGCATCCGAATATCTCTTTGTATTATAGTACATCCTTCCCAATTGCACCAATACAAACTCATCTGGAGAACGAAGGGCTGTCTGCTCCATAAGAGCCAGCGCTTCATCAATGTTCCCGTCCTTCTCTAAAAGAAGCGCCGTTTCTACGAGAGCCGTGGCAAAGAAAGGATCCAGCAAGAGCGCTTCCCGGAACTGCTCTCTTGCCTTTTCTGAATCATGGAGGGCCGCATACGTCTTCCCGAGCTGCGTGCGGATCCCGGGGTTTGCAGGATCCAAAGCAACCGCTTTTTCAAACGACTCGACCGCAAAATCTGCCGCGCCGGAAACTGACTGGATTTCCTTATATATAGCCCCCAGGGTTTCCCAGGCAGCTGCCCTGTTTGGGGCGAGACGAATGGCTTTTCGGGCAGATTCGCTTGCCAGCTGGATATTCTCTGTAAGTAATTCGGGTTTCTGCAAAGAAGAGGGCTTCAAAGATTCTTCCAGGAACGTTTCCAGGTATGCGCGGGAGAGCTCAATGCGGTATGCGGGCTCAAACGGATGGAATTGAACTGCGTTCTGGAGATACTGAAGGCGATCTGCAGACAACAATGCTCTGCGCGCCCACCATTCCCCTGCTCCCACCATAAAAAATCCCGAAAGCATTCCCGCAACAAGCAGCAAGCCGAATGCTGGGATGCAAAACTGCAAAGCCTTATGCTTCAAATCGTATCGCTTCTCTCCCTTCAGGAAAGCCATGGAACATGCAAGGGATCCCCAGAATAAAAGAAGCGGAATGAGAGACATCGGAAGAAGGAAAAAAACGCCGGTTGAAGTCATCGCAATTCCGAATACAAAACTTGCAAGAGTTTTTTCCTTCCTCTTTTGAAAAAGAGTTATTGCTCCGTACAAAAGCACTCCAACAACAACTATGAACAAACCAGTCCCCAGGACTCCCGTGGTAGCCAGCAGTTCTCCGAACCAGGGAGCCGCGGCGTCCTTCCCGTACACCGCTCCGCGGTGAGCTCGTTCCAACGGAACGTACAAAGCCCTGTCAATGAAAAAGGTGCCGGGGCCCGACCCCAGCAAAAAATTCTTCGGGCTTTCAAAAAGAGTGTCCTGTGCCACCGCAAATCCCGCGCCGTAAGACCAGGAAGGCCCGCTCCGGAAAAACAGGGATCCTGCCAGGAAGAGAAGAGGAAGGCAGAGAAGAAGCCACCTTCCAGCGCCTTGCTCAAAGAAAGGAATACGTCTTGGAAGCTGCAGATTCTCTGCGAGGATTCTTGAGGCGAGAAGAAAGATTATGAACGCAAGAAAGCCGTCATACCATCTCCCGTAGGAGCCGAAGACGGAAGCCGGCTTATCTGAAGAGAATAGAAAGCTCAGCAACAAGACGAAGGCATATGCCAGCAGAGGAATATCAAGGATAATTCGTTTTGGATTTTGTATCATGTGCGTTCAGCGGAATATCGGGGAAGGAATACATAAGGAGGTCTTCCCAGGGTACATCCCCATACAGCTTTAACTCCGGAATCCTTCAACAGAGAAGCGCACCTGTTCATCGTGCTTCCTGTTTCCCATACGTCATCTATTAAAACGGTATTATGATGCGTTTCGTTGCCCAGAAAAAATTCTCTCCCGCCTCTCTTTTCGAGAAGAGAGATAACGGGTTTTCTTATGAGTTCTCCAAAATGTTCCGCAATGATTCTTGCCTGGTTGAATCCCCTCCTTCTTTCCTCTCTTTTCTCCATGGGAATGAAGGTGAGGACGACGTCCTCTCTCATGAGAAACCTGAGAAAAGGAATGAATCTCTCGTCTCGCACCAATGAAAACAGTACGTTGTCTGTC
>CAYYUL010000017.1:6397-9837 GCA_964474915.1 uncultured Candidatus Saccharibacteria bacterium
TTGAATGCATGGGAAATCCCTGTTTCTTTTGCATCAGATATCATCCGCTTGCAAAGCCCCTCATATTCCCACAGGCATACAAGGCCGTCTAATCCGGAACCCCTGCATGTCTCATGCGTCTCTCCCGTACCGCTCTCTTTTTTGCACGCAGAGCACATGAGCTGCGACTCTGAAAAGAATAGGGAACATCCTTTGCAAAGATACCTCCCCTCTTTCTTGCATCCCATGCAAAATGCGGGGAAAAGAGTATCCAACAATGCTTCTTTTGTTTTTTGCAAGATAGCGAACATCGTTTTTACTAAAGCCCACTTGGCAGTGGAGGTGCGGGGATTTGCACCCCGGAGATTCCAGTTGACAAGCTGGATCTCGCACTAGGCCACCCCCACTGCCAGCTGAACTCTTGACAAAGTATTATACAAGGAATATACTAAAGTTAGTTGACAAGCTGGATTCTCGCATTAAGCGAGATTTGCCGAAGCTCCGCGCAAGCGGGGTTTTTGGTTTTTTGGCTCCAATTCTGGTTGCTCACCCTGGGTGAGCAACCATTACTTTTTAGGGGGAGGTGGGGGTTGTTGCGTCTACGGCTGGAATTGGAGCGCTTTCCCCGATTACAGCCGAGGAAAAGGTAAAAAGAGAAGTGTCAGAAGATGTCTGCAAAGAGGCCGTGGTATCAGAAGGCGGGAACGCAGAATCAGCAGGAGGAACCTGCGAGGGTTCTGGAGGAGTATCATTTGTCACTTGGTTATTGTCATTTGAAACTTGTATGGTGTCGCACTCCCCTTGCACCTTTACCCATTCTCCGTTCTGTATCCATGTGCAGTAGAGAACCCCTGTCTGCTGGTCGACAAGCTCAATAAACTTGGTTGCAACCTTTCGTGCTTTGACGGTATCCACTTCCAGCACTCCATTCGGGTTCACGGTAAGACCGAGACTAGCAAGACCTATACGCAGCTGTTCGGGATCAATGTTCACCAGCTGGTTCCCTTGCGCTGAGACAGCGAGGTCATTTCCTATCCAATGAGGTGCTATGAATACCGTGACTTTCCCCGGGTCAGCGCCCTCATACGCTTCCAATGCCATGCCAATCACCTGTCCTGCCTTGGTTGCTTTCATTGCCACTCCCGGGGTTGAAGAAGAAGTAAGATAATCGCCGATTGCAATCGCCCCGTTTTCAGTGGAGACTTTCACGGGCACGCGCCCGGCTAAAGCAAGAAGGTGGTAATGTTCAGCCTTGCGCAAGCCCTCTCCCGGAGCCTCATGTTCGTAGATCGAGGACACGATGCCGAGCATGTTGCCGTCATAGGATGACTGAGATTTTACCCCAAGATAGGGCGCGCTCTCATCTTGTGTCGGATTGGGTGCATTGCTGATAGAAACGATATCGCCCGGTTCCGCGCCTTCTTGCATGGGAAAGTACTCAGCTAAGTCAGATCCGGTGCAGGCGGCAGAACGCTTTACCAAGACTCCTCCGGTGGTTGCGCAAATCGTAACCTCGCCGCTTGTTGCCGCAACATCATCTATTCTTACATTCCCCGCATCCACCCACAGGGCGTAGGCATTGGAAATAGTGGCGGAACCGGCAGCAGCGGGTGCAGCATCAATATAGACAGTAGCGGCATTATCTAATGTTAAAGCAGAAGCTGCTGTAACATTATTTTTAAGGAATCTGTTTTGCCAGTAAGTAGTGGAAGCTCCGGTAATGGTTAGTTGTCCTGCTTGATAAAGTACTCCTGATGCATTTCCCGAAGCTATAGAATAAGCTCCCCCCAATATCCCTTGGGCACCTGTGGCAGAATCTATGAGATACAACTGGCTGTCGCTGTCAAAGAGAAACCTCATAGTACCGTTGTTGCCGACAGCCAAGATATTCCCATCTGCTCCGAAAGAGCCGCCGCCTGTCCCTACAGAAAGGGCTGTATCTATCTGGAATGCTCCCACAGAAGAAGTGGTTTTGGTGGTATCGGCAGTAGTAAAAGAATAGAATCTAAAACCTTGGGTGGCGCTGCTGTTTTCTACCAGAGAAATCGCTTCCAGACCTCCGGCTGTGGCACTATATTTTCTAAACAAGACATAGGTATCTGTTTCCGCAATACTTGTTATTCCATGAGCAATATCAGATGACTTGAGAGCTAGTACCTCATCGTCTGCAGCCCCTTGGTTGATGGTTAAACCAGTAGTCATCCCGGTATTGGCATTATCATCGATAAAGATAGTCCCATCAAACCTTGATAATCCCGCATCCACCCACAGGGCATAGTTACTGGTAGCTTCTGTGGGAGCATTTGCGATATACAGGGTAGCTGCATCTGTGAGTGTATTTGTCAAAGTCAGGTTGGGTTCATTCAGCCATACAGTTGTTATCAATGAACTACTTGCCGGCACTGTTGTTGAAGCAGTACCAGCTATCCGGAACCTGGCCCAGTTGGCATTTCCAGCTGTATGAGCAGCTGGATCAATAAAGACCAAACCACCATCACTGCCCGCAGCGAAGAATGAGACATTACCAAACCCATTATTTGTATTTCCATCTACAGTCAAGGCATTGGCATTGCCATTTGATTCAATCCTGAAATCAAAATCTCCACTTGCCTCATTGAAGATAGTATTTCCACCATCAAAAGTTAAGGTATCAGTGGCATGAGTGACAGTGACATCTCCGTTGTTGAAGTTAACTACTCCGCCTGATGCCAGGAAGAGATCGCTCCACATTAAAGCGGTGGTTCCCAGGGCTGATCCGTCATTTGCATCAGGAACTATATTTCCTCCAAAGGCAGAGGTCCCCGCATCCACCCAGAGGGCGTAGGCATTGGAAATGGACATACCTCCAGAAGCTGCCGGAGCTCCGCTGATATATGCGGTGGCAGCATTACTGACGGCAATGGAGGCGTTGGAGTACGTGGGGGCTTTCAAGTCTACCAGGTTGAATCCTGCTGCGGTGGTGATGTTGGTGACTCCTGATATGGTGATGGTATCTCCCTGCACCTGGACAGCATCGAGGGTGGCACTGGCTCCCGAGGCCACTGTTTGGGCAGTATCAAAAGTTGCTTGAGTGGCGGCATCTATGGTGAGGGCTGCTGAGGAAGTATTGATGGTGGTGGCTCCATTGAAGCTGAAGGTGCCTGCGTCCCAGGTGTAGGAGGAAGACCCTGCTGCCACATCACCGGTGATACTCAAGCGGGTTACTGCTGCAGCCCCATCGGCCCGGGGCGTTAAAATCTGAAATGCGCCAGGTAAAGTGGCGTGTGATCCTCCGTACACCTCGATAATACCTCCAAGGTTATTTGAAGCTCCGGTAGAGCCGCCTGTAATCTGGAATACCTTCGTTGCGTCGCTTTGGGCAATTTGTCCTATACCCCCGCCAATAACATCGCCAGTAAGAACGATAGCCTGGCCAAAACGATACCCGGTAGTGTAAGTATTAGTAGCTCCGTCAAAGGTTA
>CAYYUL010000018.1:0-9496 GCA_964474915.1 uncultured Candidatus Saccharibacteria bacterium
CCGAATATCTTGCAATAATAACCGAAGCTGTTTCCAGAATTTCTCTTGACTGCCTTTCGACAAGGATTCAAAGTTCTCAACAAATCCTTCAGAAAGAATATGCTTCATTCTCTCTTGAGCTTCCGAGACTCAAGAAAGCGCCTGCTCTCTTGCATGGTCTTAAATGGCCCATAGCTTCTGCCCTTTTTATAATCTTGAATGGCCTTATCAAGATCTCTATCCAATTCCTCATAGAATACTTTGTGTTTTTGTATACGCAAAAGCTGCTCGTATTCTTTCCGAGCAATCAGAACAAGCTCTCCCCTTCTCGCAAGACTTCTGGGAATAGTGATGGTAGTCATACTATGAGTGTATCAAATACCAAAAAATCCTGCAATATTCCCGTCACAGCACTTGCTCCAGCACGCACAGATTATCTCTTCTTCCACTGCGGGCCTCTGCGGGCTCTCTTTAACCCGAACTTTTTGCGCTCTCTCATGCGCGGATCTCTCGTGAGGTATCCGAGGGCTTTTAACTGAGGCCTCAATTCTCCATGTTCTTTACACAAAGCCCTGGAAATGCCCAGGCGTATGGCTTCAGCCTGAGACGAAATGCCTCCTCCCTGGACTTTCGCCGAAACTCCGGCGACAACCCCCGTCCTCTCTAATGCGTCTTTGGCGACTTTCTGAAAGAAAGGATCCTGGAAGTATTGGTTCAAAGGTTTTGCGTTCACCGTGAACGCGTTCGAATCCTGGCGCGATACCCGAACTCTCGCAATAGCGGTCTTTCTCCTTCCTATCGCTTCAATGTACTTTGAAGAAATCTCTGGCTCTTTCTTTTTTGTCTTTACTTTCGTTGCCATATGTTCACTTCTCAAATGTCAGCCGATTGATCTGGCGAGACCTCAAGCGAGTCTTGGTAAGCATGCCCCATACGGCTTTGCGCAAAAGCTCCTGAGGGCGCTCTGCGAACAATTTCTCCATTGATCTCGCGCGGATTCCTCCCGGATATCCGGAATGGGAATAGTATATTTTCTTTTTCAGCTTGTTCCCGGTGAGCTTCATCGCCCTCACGTTCTTGACCACGACGAAATCTCCCTTGTCTTCATTGGGCTGGAATTGAGCCGTGTGCTTGCCCCGCAGAAGAAGCGATATCGTGACCGCCAATCTTCCCATGGGCTGGCTTGAAGCATCGATGATGTGGGTCTTGCGTTCCATATTACTTTACCAATTCAACGATTGCCATTTCCGAGCCATCCGTGATGCGTTTTCCAAGCTTGAGGATCCTCGTATATCCTCCGTGGCGTTCTCTATACCTTGGAGCGATATCTTGAAGAAGTTTGCTGGCAAGGGATTCCGCCATATACTGCCTCAGCCTGCGACGGCTCGCCAGATTCCCTGTCTTGGCGATCGTAATAAGACGCTCTGCGAGCTGGGAAGTAGCCTTTGCCTTCGCCTTGGTCGTCTGAATCTTTTCTTTCAGAAGCAACGCTCTGCAAAGAGAAAGCAGAAGCGCTTTTCGTTGAGCTCGTTCGCGGGAAAACTTTGCTGTTTTTTTTCTTTTTCTCATATGATAGTAGAGAAGAAATTATTGTTGGAGCATCCCCGCAGCCAGCAGGCAGGGATAAGCGGAGCTTGTCCTTTGGCGAGGATAAGATGCGAAAAAAACAATTTCTTCATAAAGACTTTATTTCTTTTTCTTCTTGGGAGCCGCTTTCGCCGTCTTTGCTTTCTTCGCAGAGACCTTCTTCTTGGGAGCTTTTTCTTCTTTTCTTTCGGGTTCCGCGGCTTCCTTCTCAATGCCCCGGGAGATTATCTCAAACTGCTTGAGGAGGATGTCGGAAGCTAACCACAGAGCTTTCGCGGGGCTCATGGTCCCATCGGTTTCCACTTCCAGCAGAAGCCTGTCAAAATCAGTGCGGTCTCCCACGCGCATGTGATCTACCTTGAAACTCACCCGTTGTACGGGAGAGAAAATTGCGTCCAGAAACACGACTCCAATCTCCTGCTTTTCCTTCTTCCGAGCTTCCACGGGTACATATCCGATGCCCTTCTCTATCAGGATTTCCATTTCGAGCTCGGCTGAGGATGAGGTAAGGGTGGCAATATGAAGATCCTTATTGATCAATTCCGCCTGGGAAGGAGCCTGGAAATTCTGAACGGTCACGCTTTTCTCTCCCTTCACCTTCAATAAGGCCTTCTGCGGCTCTTCGGAAAACAGCCGGCACCTGACCTGCTTAAGATTCAAGAGGATGCTGAGCACGTCTTCTTTGACTCCGGGAATTGTTGAAAATTCATGGCTCACTCCCTTGATCTTTACCTGCGTGATTGCCGCTCCCTCCAGCGAAGAGAGGAGCACTCTTCTGAGGCTGTTTCCTACGGTGACTCCATATCCCGGATACAGGGCTTCGATCTCGAATACTCCTATATTTCCTTTCTGCTCAACGAGTCTTGGTGATTGTGATAGAGGAACCATAAAATTGAAAGATTAAACGATTAACGCGAGTAAGCGAAGCTTGTTTCTTAACGGGAATAGTACTCAAAAATGAGCGGGAGTTCAAGGCCGAGGTTCGCCTCTGACACGGAAGGGAGCCCTGTCATGATTCCCTCCATCTTCTCCTTATCAAGCGAAATCCATGAGGGAGCTTCATACTTTTTCAGGCGCAATCTTGCCTGTTTGAAGTATTCTCTCTCAAGGGAGGAAGGACGGATCTGTATCACGTCCCCTTTCTTGACCGTATACGAAGGGATGGTACTCTTCTTCCCGTTCACAAGAAAGTGCCCGTGGGAAACAATCTGGCGCGCCTGTTTTCTCGTTTCCGCATACCCCATGCGGAACACGACGCTGTCTAATCTGGTTTCCAGATTTTGCAAGAAGATCTCCGCCGCATTTGCCGGTTTCCCTCGGAGACGGGAAAACGCATCGCTGACGTACGCCTTTAACTGGTATTCCCTAAGGCTGTAATTCTTCTTTAAATCCTGCTTTTCTTTGAGCTGCCTCCCGTATTCTGAAAGCTTTTGAGGCGGCCGTTTTCTCAATACTCCTTTCTGCATAGTGTTATACCCTTCTCACTTTGGGAGGCCTCGGACCGTTATGGGGGATTGGCGTGGAATCTGTGATGGATACGATCTCAAGCCCTTTTGATCCGATGGATCGCAGCGCCGAGTCTCTTCCGGATCCCACTCCTTTCACCAGAACCCGAACCCGTTCAATCCCACGATTCTGGGCATTCAGAGCTATTGCATCAGCAACTTTGGAGGCAGCGAACGGAGTGGATTTCTTCGTTCCCTTGAATCCCATCTGTCCCGCAGAAAAAGACGACAGCACGTTTCCTCTTTCATCGGTGAGGGTCATTAACGTGTTGTTGTAGGAAGAGGCGATGTATACCTTCCCCTCTTTGCTTTCCAATCTCTTTGACTTCAAAAAAGGGCTCGCGGATGGCTGTGTCTCCACTGCCCCTGTTTCTCCTTTCGTAATGATTCGTTTCTTTCCCATAATCGGTTATGTGGGAGATGTAGGCGGCTTTCTTCCCGATCCCACGGTCTTGCGCACGTTTTGCCTCACGGTTCTCGTATTCGTCTTGGTCCGCTGGCCTCTGACGGGAAGCTTCTTCATGTGGCGCATTCCCCTCCAGGTTCCGATGTCCTTTAACCTTCGGACATTCATCATCACCTGCCTCCTCAGCTCTCCCTCCGTCTTATAGCTCTTTTCAATCAGCTCTTTCAAACGATTCAATTCTGCAGCGCTTAAGGCAGAAGCTTTTGTGAAGGGCTCAATGCGGGCCGATTCCAAAATTCTCTTGCTCAAAGGGCGCCCGATTCCATGGACATAGGTCAAAGCGATCTCGATATTCTTATTGTCTGGAATGGTAACTCCTAAAAGTCTCGGCATATTAATCTCTAGATCAAGCTTGCTTATCCCTGACGTTGTTTGTGCTTTGGATTCTTGCAGATGACGTAGAGCTTTCCCTTGCGCTTTACCATCTTGCAGCTCTGGCACATTATTTTTATGGATGCGTGGATCTTCATATGTTTTTATTGTACTCGCCTTCGGCGAACCCTGGGCGATTTTTCACGTTCGGCGAGGACGCCTCACTAAATCGCCCGCGCAAGTCAAACATTTGACTTGACGCCCCGATACGTAATCCTTCCCTTGGTTTGATCATACGGGCTGAATTCCACGGTCACCTTGTCTCCTGGCAGGATACGAATCTTATTCATGCGCAGTCTTCCCGAAGCATACGCGAGAATCTCCCTCCCGTCATCTAAAGCAACTTTAAAACGGAAACTGGGCAATGCCTCAAGCACATGTCCCACCAGAGTTCTTGTATCGGTATTCTTCACAGTAATCTTTCTGACCTTTCCAAGGGTACCAAAATATGAGGACTTCGTCAATACTGGACCTGGACGCGGATTCTGCCCTTCTCCTGAGGGACGCTCGTCATCCAAAACGGCCACAAGGAAAGTTTGTGGTTCAATACCCCCTCCGTCTCAGAGAGAGAGCGCTCTGCGTCTCTGCGTTCCTTTCCTGCAATCTTGCTCTGAAGCATTTCTGTATCCAGTTTCGCGTATACCCTCCCCTGAATAAAGCCGTCCAGCACCATAATCTGGCTTGCGCGGTCAATATTCCCTACCTCATAGCGCATCTGTACGGTTTCCTGCTTCAACTCCTCGGTCTCCTTCACCTGGGTTCCAAGAACGCCCAAAAGAATATCCTGAAGATCTGTGCTCCTGAATGAGAACCCTCTCACTCTAATTCTGGCGCTTGAGCTGAACTGGCTAAGCTCTGCCCCTTCTTGTACCAGAGAAGACGTGCTCAGGGTCTCCGCGACGAATCCCTGCTCTGAAATCTCATATCCCGGTGTAAGCTGATTCTTCAAGGAGGCCTCCGCAGAATCCTGCAAAGACTGCAAAAGCTGGGATTTCGCCTTCTCAATGTCTTCTTTGGTCACCACGGGGATTTCTTTTGTCGTGCCTCCTTTCATTGGTTGCTGTGATTTTCCGTATACTGTCGTATATGCGGCAGAACCGGCTAACCCCGGCAAAGAAAAGTTAGAGGTTGAAATATTGTATTCTTCTCCGGGTTCCGCGGCTGTCACGGCCACATCAAAGAAGCCTGGCACCCCTTGTTTTGCCGCAGGCACGGTAATGCGGGATTGCGATTTGAAAAGCTTTCCATCTTCTGAAATGAATCTCGTGGTTGCGAGTAATCCCTGCGGCGCGGATGCTGAATTGAACACACGGATGCTTCCTTTCGCATACTCCCCCTTTTGCGCTTTCCCGGTTGAAGAGAACAAACGAGTTCCTTCTTCTTCCTTTTCCAGGACAAGGGCTGGAATTCGCAAGGAAGCTTGATCTCTCTGGGATACGCCCTGTGAAGCGCTTACTCCTTTGGAGACGCTCACTTCCCTGCTTTCAGGGCGCACCTGCAGACTCGCATTTCCCCATGCAGCAGGAACAACAAATGCGCTTCCTGCCGCAATGCACAGCGCTACAACCACAGCTCCGCCTCTCCATGGGACGCCTCTTGGTTTTCGATAAGGCTTCTCAATCTTCGCAGGCAGCTTGTTCTCTTCTGAACGCCTTGTAATATCAATGACTTTTTTGCTCATGTGAAACGATTGCAACCGCACAAAGGGCAAGAGAAGTATATTGGGGAGAGAATGAAGAATGGGGAATGATGTCTCGGGGCGGCAATAACGATCCCTCTTCAAAAAGATCCGTCATTTCGGGAAGCATGCTTCCTCCCCCGAAAAGAAATACGCGTCCTGGAATCGTCTTCCCTTCAGCTGCAAGCGCTTTTGAAAGCTCTTGTTTCCAAAGGGTAAACTCTGGAGCAAAAAGCTCTGCCAGCTTTCCTCGAACTCCTTCAGAAACCCCTTCTCCTGAACGCAAGGCATACCGGTGCTTCAATTCAAGGGCGCTCTGCCTGCTCATGCCAAGAGATTGCTCGATAACATGGGTATACCGGTCTCCTCCTTTCTTGAACTCTCCGCTGAAAACAATGTCCCCTCCGGAAAACAGAAAAAATCTGGTTCCCATATCCCCTACGTCAACAAAAAGAGAACTGGCGAGAGATCGTTCCCCGCAAAACTTCTCAAGGCAGTAAACCCCTCCCTCAATGCCCTGCAACTTCATGGTACTAGAAAGCAGGGACTTTGCAAGAGAAGATCTGACTGCTTCCAAGAGAAATGTGAGAACCATGCTGAATGCCACGGTTTCTCCGGAGAATCCTTTGAGATGAGGCACTTCGTATCCGTCGATCCGCATTGCCAGCAAAGAACTCCTCACGCACACGAACTCGTCTCCGAGAATCCCGGACTGCGAAGCGATGGAGTCTTTTCCTTTCTTCTCTATCTCCCTTGTGATCTTTTTCTCCAGCTCTTGTTGCTCCTTTTCCTGGATGGGAGCGCGGGGATTAGGCCTCTGCAGAGAATACAAAATCACTCTGGTTCTTAAGATTGAGGGCGAAAACGTGAATGCAATCTTCCGCGAGGCAAAGGAAGCGGCGGCATCTATCGCTTCCTTAATCCTTTCTTCCGTGCGGACCTTCGTATACTCATGAATGCGGAACCCTTCCAACAAAACCTCGCTTCCTTTTTTTCTGCACAGACAAAGTTTTGCCGAATATTCCCCCATATCAACCACCGCACAATCATCTTGCAAAGAACGTTTTTCCTGAAAAATCTGCATATCTATAAGCTCCTTCTTCTTTTGAAAGTTTTTGCATGTTTCTTTACCAAGTTTACTGTCTCCCGAAAAAGTTTTTCTGCGACCCCATCCTCGTCAAAGGTGTGCCCTGCACCCCCGAGAACAACATACTCTTTAGGTTCGTTGGCCAATTGATAGTAGCGTTTACCCGCTTTTACAAGGAGGGGATTTGCTCCCGCAGTAATAATCTTCATGGGGACGCGGATGCTCTTTACTGCTTTTTCTTCCAATGACTGAAGGTTCCTTCCTTCTTCAACCATCTTTTTATTAAGAAGAACATCGAATTCCCACTTTGCCCTATACGCCCTAAGAACTTTTATGTATTGGGCGCCCTTGAAGGAAAAAGGATTTCCGTAGGAAGCATCCCAGAATATCACTCCATCAAAGTCTTTCTTATGAGATGCCAATATGGCTGGCCCGCCAAAACTATGTCCCACCACGAAGACTTTTTTTACTTTCTTTTTACGAAAATAGCTAATAACCCTATCCAAATCAAAAGCATGAGTTTCCAGCGTACATTCTCCCAATTTTCGTGCATCGTTTTCCCATGCATAAAGATTAAATCGAAAGGAGGACATTCCGTGCTGTTCAAAAAAACGAGCGCCATTATAGAAAATATGCTGGTCCATTCTTCCGCCGAGGCCATGAACGAATATAACCAAAGGCCTATTCAAAGAACCGCGCAATCGCCCGTAAATCTGTTTCTTCCCTGAGGTTGGTATCTTGAATGACTGCTCCATTGATTTGTTATGAGACTACGCCGCGGATCCTCCGCACTCCTTGTCCTACGGCTTCCTGTTTTGCGATGCGGAACTTCCCTATCTCTCCCGTATAAGATACATGAGGCCCTCCGCACAGCTCGCTGGAGAATTTCTCTCCCGTCTTCTCGTCAAATACGGAATACACTTTTACTATTGCGGGATATGTTTCTTTCAAAGAGTACAGCGCTCCTGATCGCACTGCTTCTTGAAACGGCATTTCTTTATATTCCATGCGCATATTATTTCTGATGACCCCGTTCATCAGCTCTTCCACTTTCTTTACCTCTTCGTCTGAAAGCTTCCTGTCGAATGTGAAATCAAAACGGGTGCGCTCTGGGGTGATGTCAGATCCCGCCTGGTGCACGCTGTCTCCCAATACTCTTCGAAGAGCCGCCTGCAACAAATGAGTAGCCGTATGCAATCTGGTAACGATCTGTAATTCTTCTTCGTTTGTCGCCTTCAACTCCCCCGTATCCAAAACCAATCCATGCCCCCCGAACTTTCGCTCTTTCCCCGCCCGAGAAACTTCCTTATGAAGCTCCAGGTCTTTTTCAAATGCATCTCTGTCAATTTTCACCCCTTCTTTTCTCGCAAAATCTTCTAACACATCAATGGTAGTGCCAGTGCTCTGATAAGAATCAAAGACGAAAACGGGCGGCATTAATTCTTCGCCCCTTGCCTTAATCCTATTTGCTTCTTCCTCAAATTTTCTGCGTCCTATCGCTATAGTTTTTATAAACTTCGCATACTCCTCTTTGTAAACTTCTTGTACAAGGGCATAATCAAGATTCTTATAATCAGGGAATGTTTTATATTTCTCAACCACTAAGCTAAATAAATGTTCTGGGGGTGCTCCAATGTTCTCGTCATATGCAAATCCGATAACACGTCTTATCAATCGCCTCAGTATATAGTCAGCCCCTTTATTAGAAGGTTTTAAACCGTCAGAAACAAGAAATGCGATTGCGCGAGCATGATCAACAATAATTCTTCTTACTCGCATTGGCAGTTTTTCGGGGAACCCCTTCATTATGCAATCAAATAGATCTGTTTCAAAAATAGTGTCTGTTTTTTGGGATACCATTGCAAGACGCTCCAACCCCATGCCCGTATCCACTCCCGGCGTCTTCAAAGGCTCTAGCTGACCCTGTGCATTGCAATGGTACTCGTTGAATACAATGTTCCAAATCTCTGTGCCTTGAATATAGATCTCTGTTGCGGGTCCGCAAGGCCCTTCTTTTCCTGTCGGGCCCCAAAAATTATCTTCTCTTCCTGCTTCCCGAATGTCTTTGACGAGAAGTTTCTCCCAAATCTTTTTTGATTCCTCGTCCTTAGGAGTTTTCTCATCTCCTTGAAAGACCGTCACATACTCTATTGCAAGCCCTATGGAATGCAAGAAATCATACGCAAGCGTAATCGCTTCTTCCTTGAAATATCCTCCAAAAGAAAAATTGCCCAGCATTTCAAAGAACGTAAGGTGGCGCTCGTCGCCCACTTCGTCAATGTCTGAAGTGCGAAAGCTCTTTTGGCAGGAAGCGGCATTCAGAGAACCCAAGGGCTTGCCTTGAAGGCTCGGGTGAGGAGAAGAAAAAGGATCTGCCTGTCCTGTATAGTAGGGCTTGAACTGCTGCATGCCAGCCGTGGTCAACAACACGGAAGGATCGTCTGGAATCAACGAAGAAGAAGGCACTATGACATGCCCTTTTTCCTCAAAGAATTTGAGAAAGAGTCTACGAAGCTCGTTACCTTCCATATTACTGTTGAGTATATCAAAAAATCGCCCGCTTGGCGACCCATTCAGATACAAAAGCTTACTTTACCCATTCCTCTTTTGATTCTTGTGCGCGAAGCCACATCGTCTCGTATTCTGAATCGGTTTTCTGATTTACAATAGACGGCCGTGCCTTAGTTTTACGAGCGGCCTCTACATATCCCTGTATTGCCTCTGTAAGAAGTAAAAATGCTTCCCTGGGAGTATCTCCTGATTCTACAATATTCAATTCTAGTCCTGCCGCATACCAAACAGCATCTTCCTTAAAAACAATG
>CAYYUL010000019.1:0-3183 GCA_964474915.1 uncultured Candidatus Saccharibacteria bacterium
ATGCCCAAGGGGCGGCAAGCGACGCTTCGCCGACATTCAGCAACGGAGATATCGTGTTCTCCTCTCTCACAGCGGGAGGATTAAACCTGAGTGCGTACAATTTCCATAGGGTTACAGGATCTGGCGCTCCGAATGGAGGTGGTCTGCGTTTTGACGGTGCTGCTTCAGTTCTTACTGCTTCAACATCCTATACCGCGACCATTACCACGGGGTTGAAAGACGCTGCAGGGAATGCATTGGCTGCGAACTCCACCGTGCAGTTCACTACGGGCTCTACCGGTACCACCAACAATACTCCCCCGATAGTTATTTCCAGCACTCCCGTGCAGGGCAGCCAGACGTTTCCCGCTGCCGCGGATATCAAACTCGTATTCTCCCAGGATATGTCGGTTGTAGGGGGAACTTCAGGAACCAATTCCGTGACCAACGCAAGCAATGTGGTACTGGCGTTAGATAATTTCGGAGCTCCGGGAGCCGCGGTGACAGCGGTTAGAACGTATGATTCAGCTACCAAGACCCTTACCATCAATCCAAGCTCTGATCTTGGCGTGAGTACCGGATATACCGTACAGGTCCTTCCAGCTACTCAAAGTACGACAGGAGCGGCAACGCAGCAGTTCTTCATGGCGTTTCGCACCGCATCCGCTAGCGACTCGACTCGTCCCAAGGTGCTCGGAGTGTTCCCTGGCGTGAATGCCGCCAGCGTTGCCTTGCCCGTTTCAGACATCAGCATCGGGTTTTCAGAAGATATGAATTCTTCTACCGTGAACACTACGAATATTACCATTAGTCCCGTAATAGCCGGTACCGTGACATACGACGCGCCATCGCGCACCGGGCACTTTTCTCCTACGGCATCTCTTTCAACATCCACCACGTATACTATTACCGTAGGTACGGGAGTTACGGATCTTTCGGGCAACACGCTTGAGGGAAATGGAGGAGTGACCAACGCGGTAAATACCACGACAGGGGCAGCTTCCAGCTACAAGTTTAGTTTTGGCACTTCAGGAACAGCCGACGCGACCGATCCCTCCGTTGCGTTTGCGAACGCTGACAACTTCAGCGTGGCCGTGACATTCTCTGAAGGAATGAAAACAGGAGCAGGTCCCAATGCGGCAGACAATATCGCAAACTACACGTTAGAAAGCCCCGTGGGGTCAAATATTTCTCTCGCGGGAAAAACAGTGACGTACAATGGAGCCACGCAAACAGCGGTCATTGCGGGACTTTCCTTGCAGAACGGGGTTGCGTACAAGATTACCGTTGGCAACCTGACGCAGGATATTTCAGGCAGGGGGATTACAACCACAGGAAGCGCAAATATTGCCCAGGGTACGGTCGCGAACTCTTCCACTACAGGAGGCCAGCTTGGTCCCGGATCCGGACCCACGCAGACAGCAGGGCAAATGGGCATGTCTCCCATACGCGTGACCCCAATGACCAAGTTAGCGGGAGCCACCTCAAGCTATTCGGTGGAGTTTCCTGTCTCATCCACAACCTCTATCCCTTCCGGAGGATCTATCGTGGTAACGTTCCCAACGGGGTTTGACGTGACAAACGCCACGCATTCTGCGGCTGCAACAGAAAGCTTTAGAAATAAGGACTTGAATGGCCCAATGACAGGAACGGTGACCATAGCTTCCTCGTCAGTGAACGTTGGCGCAAGATCCATAACCATCGTTACAGGAGGCGCAGATACAGGCAATAGCGCATTTGTGTCATTTGACCTCAAGGGAATCGTGAACTCCACGGTTCCAAGTTCCGCGGGATATACCGCAGACATTAAGACCAAGAATGCTTCAGGGGTAATTTTGGAATCTCTTACGTCAGGTTCCTTTTTCCTCGGCCAGGCTGGAACGCTTACGCTTACCGTGAACGTGTTCAATGATACCGATGGAAGCGGCGTCAAAGACGGCGCGGAAACCGGAATTCAGAACGCAAAAGTATTCTTGTTCAGCATGGCCTCGGGCGGCCAGCAGGGAACCACGAATTCTTCGGGAGTCGCGACATTTTCCAACCTCGCATCAGGCGATTATATGATAGGGCTGGAGCCTTCATCTGTTTCCGGCAGTACGTTTAATTCGGCGCCCCAGCCAATCAACATTACAGTAAACACCACCAAAAACTTCGCTTTGACGGCAGCCCCCTATACCATTACGGGAACCATTACAGGGCCCGCGTCTACCGCGCTTGACGTATTCGCAACATCAATGACTGGGTTTTCGAGAGTGGCAGTGAATACGGGAGCTGGGGGAAGCGTAGCGTATTCTTTGCCTGCCAAAGCCAATACCGCATACATGGTAGGAGTAGGTCCCGCGATGCCTGATTCTTTCCGGCAGCCGGGATCTCCTCCTCCTCCGCCTCCGACATTCACTTTTATGCCTCCTCCTCCGCTTGAAGTAAAAGTGGGAACAGCGTCTGTTTCGGGCAAGAACTTTGCGTTGTCAGCTGCGGGAAGTACGATTACCGGCACGGTAAAAGATTCTTCTAATACTGGAGTGAACGCGGCAATGGTGTTTGCGAGGCCGGTTGAAAACTCCACGGGAGGAGGTTCGTCTGTAGGATTTGGATCTGGAGGCCAGACTGACTCTTCAGGAAACTTCACGTTGAACGTGGTGCCGGGCGTATACCTGGTGGCAGCCTTCAAGCCAGGCATGCCTTCGGTACAGGACAAACAGATTACGGTCCCGTCTTCCGGGGCGAATACCCCTACTTCTCTGAATTTCGTGATTGACGCCACGACTTCCCTTACTATTTCAGGGAGCGTGAAAGATAACAGCGGGAATGCGATTCCGTACGCCGGAGTTTCCGGAAGAAAGGTAAACTCTTCTTCGGATACGACTCCTGTAGGAGGGGGTATGGATAATTTCGTGGGAGGTCCTACGGACGCGAATGGAAGTTATACCCTCTATGTAACTGCGGGTACATGGGTGGTGGAATCTTTTGCTCCAGAATTTGGAAAGCTAGGAAGTAAAACCATTACGGTGAGCACTTCGTCTGTGTCAGGCCAGGATTTTTCAGCCCAAACGTTGAGTCTGGGAACTATTCAGGGACAAGCGAAAAAAGCAGACGTTGTCCAGCAGGGAGTCATGGTTCGGGCAGACGGAACTGCCGGAGCAAATATGGGGGTTACTGACGCATTAGGGAATTATAAGATCAAAGTTCCAGCCGGCTCTTACA
>CAYYUL010000019.1:3193-9398 GCA_964474915.1 uncultured Candidatus Saccharibacteria bacterium
TTACCTGTTTCTTCCCTGGAGTAGGGGAATCAGCTCCTCTAACGTCCGTTGCAGTAACAGCAGATACGGATACCACGGGCAAGAATTGCACGTTAGCGGCCCCCATTACCGTTACCGTGAATGTTACCGATGGAACCAATCCCATTACCGGATCATTTGTTGACGCAAGGGACTCTAACGGAAGAGGAGTTGGTACCGGCACCTCCACATCTTCGGGGGCAAATGCCGTGTATACTCTTACCTTGGCTCCCGGCACCTACACGATACGGGCAGGGCATCCCGCATATGGAATCATCGGTTCCCAAGCCAGTGTTTCCACGACAAGTTCTCATACATTTACCGCGACAGCAGGAAGAACCTATACGGTATCCGGAACCGTAAGCGTTTTAGGGACTGGATTAAGCGCGGCGTGGGTTTCTCTCACAGGAGTTCCTTCGGGACAGACAAACAATATTAACCGGGGAACCCAAACCGGCTCTGACGGCACCTTTTCTATCAGCGTGCCAAACGGCGTGTACTTCTTGAGAGCTGACAAGCCGGGATACAAATCTACAGCTGAAACAAAGATTACGGTGAGCTCCGCAAACCTTGCGAGCCAGAACGTTGCGTTAACTACTGCCGCACGGACCATTACCGGAACCGTCACATTATCAGGATCCGGGGTGAGTTCCGCGTTCGTTGACGCAAATGACGGAGCTGGAGGATTTGCAGTGGCCCAGACCGATGCGACCGGTGCCTATTCTCTTGCGGTAGACAACGGCACATGGACTTTGTATGCCCACAGCATGGGATATAACGGAGGACCAGTGTCTGTGACTGTGAACAACAACAGCCCGAGCTCGCAGACGATCACGCTATCCGCAATTTCAGGATTTACCGTGAAAGCTGAAAAGCAGGAAACCGTGACACCGACATCGGGAGGATACCTCACGAACACTGATATCGGAAGCTTGTTTAAGGTGCAGGTTCCGGCAAACGCTCTCGGGACTTCTTCCAATGCGGCTACGGTGAAAACCCAAGCGAATACCGCAGTGCCGAATTCTTCTTCTGGCACCGTGTTGTCAAAGAACGCGGTCACCATTTCGGCAGTGGATTCTTCGGGCCAGCCCATTAAGAGCTTGAATGACAGCATTACGATTGTGATTCCGTACACCGAAGCCGATGTTTCCGCGTTAGCTTCAGAAAGCGACCTGGTGATAGGAACATGGAATGACGCAACGTCAGCATACGATGTTCTTTCCACCACAGTTGATACGACCGCCAACACGCTCACGGCAATAGTTTCCCACTTGTCTGATTTCGCTCCCATGTATTCAACCGGAGGAGGAGCTCCTTCAACTCCGACAGGATTGTCTGGGGTTGGAATTACCGCAGCCCTTATCCGGCTTTCGTGGAGCGAAGTTTCAGGCGCAACTGGGTATGATATCTATCGATCTACCACATCCGACGGGACATTCGCTCTTGTGGGATCTGAGCCAACAGTATCCAGTGGTTCCACGCTTACCTACGATAACTACGGATTAACTGGGGGAACTACATACTACTACAAGATTTCTGCGGTCAACGGATCCGGAGAATCTGCCGCCTCTAGCGCAGTTTCAGCGAGCACATCAGGCCAGTCTTCTGGAGGAGGAAGTTCTACTCCGGTAGCAACTGCAGCCGTTCCAGCGACGCCTGCCGTGCCCGCGACTCCAGCTGTGCCGGCTGTAACTCCTGCAGTTCCAGCAACTCCCGCGGTTCCCGCAACACCGGCAACCCCCGCTGTTCCACAGTCAGCTATTCCTCCCGCTGGATCATACACAAAGAACCTTGCTATGGGATCTCGCGGAGACGAAGTGAAAGCCCTGCAAAACTTCCTGAAGTCCCAAGGCGCAGATATATATCCCGAAGGATTGGCAACCGGACTCTTCGGCTCTCTTACGAAAAGAGCCATAGAGAGGTTTCAGCTAAAATATGCGATTGTTGCCAAAGCTGGAGATCCCGGATACGGAAACCTTGGACCAAAGACGAGAGCGAAGATCAACGCGCTCCTGAACGCTTCTGCGCCAGCAGCGCCGCAAGTTCCAGCTTCAACACCTGCATCCCCAAGTTCTTCTAGTGCAGCCGCGATTCCGCCAGCCGGTTCGTATAACAAAGGTATTGCACTGGGCGACAGGGGAGACGAAGTGAAAGCCCTTCAGAACTTCTTGAAATCTCAAGGTGCAGACGTCTATCCGGAAGGACTCACAACGGGATTATTCGGATCCCTTACCCAGAAAGCAGTAGGAAGGCTCCAGGAGAAATACGGCCTTGTTTCAGGCGCATCAGATCCCGGATACGGGTACGTAGGCCCCAAGACCAGGGCGAAGATCAACGAGCTTCTCGGCCTCTAGCAACTGCTTGGTCCAAAGATTGGTTGCTTACTCAGAGCAAGCAACCAAGATTTGACTTGACATTTTCAAGAGGCATGGTAGGATGACATTGTGAGTGCCCGCAAGGGGCTTTACAAAGTCGGTATCAAACCCCCCTCGAGCGGGGTTTGTTACTTTTTATGGAAACTTATTGCAAGTCAAGCTTTGCTTCTATATAATGAAGGCGGATCGGGGGGCAGCACTCACAAAAGACTTTGTTGGAGTTAACTCCCCCGGTCCATAGAGGACTATGCAGCACAAGATTATTGAGCTTTTGCACGGCGTTCGAACGAATATCCCGCTCGCCCCATATACAAGTTTTCGCATCGGAGGGAAGGCCTCCTATTTTTTTATTGCGACCACAAAAGAAACCCTGCAGAAAGCGGTGCAAGCTGCGAGAACGCTTCGCATGCCCTTTTGTATACTGGGAGGAGGAACGAATGTATTGGTAGCCGACAAGGGATACCGGGGCCTGGTTATTCTGATGCGGATGAAGCAACGCTATCTTTCCGGAACCAAACTGTATGCGCAAGCCGGGGCATCGATGTCTTCTGCGGTAAGAAAAGCAGGGTCTGAAGGATTGTCTGGCCTGGAATGGGCAGGAGGGTTGCCGGGAACCGTCGGAGGGGCGGTGCGAGGGAACGCGGGAGCTTTCGGAGGGGAGATTAAAGACAGCATCATAGAGGCAGAAGTCTTAGGCGAACAAGGATTGATCAGGAAGTTTTTTAAAAAAGATTGCAAGTTCCAATATCGGTCATCCATCTTCAAAAAAAAGAACCTCATCGTGCTCTCTGCAACGTTTGCACTGAAGCGGGGAAACAAGAAACGCATCCAGGAGATTGCACAGTCTCATATCAACTATCGAAAAGAAAAGCATCCTTTGGAATATCCGAATGCAGGAAGCATATTTCAGAATTGCGATTTCAAGAATATTCCTTTACGCCTGAAGTCCAAAGTTCGGCACGTGGTAAAAACAGACCCGTTTCCCGTGGTGCCCACCGCATACCTCATCGCAGAGGCCGGATTGAAAGGAATGCGCCAGGGGAAAGCGGAAATTTCTTCAAAACACCCTAACTATATTGTGAACAGGGGAAGAGCAAAAGCAAAAGACGTCATCTTGCTCATCCGAAAAGCAAAACAAAAAGTAAAAAAGAAATTTGGAGTTGGTCTGAAAGAAGAAGTCCAGTTCCTAAGCTCTTGACAAAATGTATGAGTGAAACCTTTGCACATTAAGAAACCAAGGAGGTAAAGAAATGGGAAGAATGATTCTTTCTAACTGCTGCGAGGAGTGGATTCTTAGGTGGGGACAGCACTACGAACCAGGAACGTACTTCATATGTGTTCCCTGCGGACACTCCTGGCGTAAGGATGACAGAGCATTCGTAGATATGTTGACGTCCGTCGCATATCAGATAGTTGATGTGAGGGGTTTTCGGTCCATGGAACCAGTTGGGGCGCCCGCTCCAATCACGAAGCGATGTTGCTCTATGATCCTTATTGAACACGGAAATAAAATCCAAGAACTTCCCTTTGGCTTCCAATGTCCGGTATGCAAAACTCCTTGGCGCGTTGAGCAGGACCCCAACCTTTTTCGAGTTCGTTTATACGTCAACGAGGAAACCGAGATTGTATTCAGATTGAACGATGCCGCCATCCCCTTCCTCTCTGTTGTTGCAGAGCGCGCCCCTGTCTCATGACATGGGTGCTTTTCTTTATACGTGAAAGATTTTTTCTTTGGAATACTTGTTGCGAGAGCGAAATTTCTAAAAGATATCGTGTCGAACGCGGCCAATTTTAATTTTTCGCCAAAAAACTCTTGACAGCATCTCTGGCTATTGTACGATGATTTAATAAAAGAATTTTTGCGGGAAATTCTTTGGAAAATAAAACGGAGAATGAAAAAGAGATTCGATAATAAAATTCTCATCATCGGATACGGATCTGTTTCCCAATGCACGCTCCCTATTCTGTTTGATAAGATTGATGTTTCGTTTTCAAACGTGACGTTGATTGATTTTGCCGACAAGTCCAGCGATCTGAAACAGTACACACACCAGGGAATGAAATATGTCAAGGACAAAATCGTCAAAGAGAATCTCGACAAGATTTTATCTGAACACGTTGGGAGACACGGCTTGGTTATTGATCTTGCTTGGAACATTGACTGCTGCGATATTTTGACTTGGTGCCACGCGCACAACACCTTGTATGTGAATACATCTGTTGAGGTATGGGATCCGTACGCAGGAATTCAGCAAGGAACTCCGCTTGAAAAATCTCTGTACTTCTTGCAGATGAAATTGCTCGAACTTGGCAAGGATTGGAAGAATTCAACGACTGCCGTGGTAGACCACGGAGCAAACCCCGGACTCATTTCGCATTTCACCAAGCAGGCAATGATTGATATCACAGACAGATTGATCGCCGATAAAAAAGTTTCTGGAGCAGATCTGGATGAAATCACCCAGTATGTGAAAGACCGAAATTTCCCAAAGCTTTGCCAGAAGCTGGGCGTGAAGGTGGTTCATTG
This sequence comes from uncultured Candidatus Saccharibacteria bacterium, assembly GCA_964474915.1. GTDB lineage: Bacteria > Patescibacteriota > Minisyncoccia > Minisyncoccales > UBA10102 > JAUSJU01. The sequence continues at coordinate 8,114 of CAYYUL010000019.1, forward strand.
CTCTGAACGCGATACCCAAATCACAAATCGTCCGAAGGAAGTAAACGAATTTGTGGGCACGTGGAGCATTGAAGGACTGCGGGAAGAAGGATCAGCTCCTGCTGAAATGGGATGGGGGACTCACGAGAAGAAACTTCCCGCGCACGCGGTTATTCCAGAACACGGCCCCCAAAACCAGATTTTTTTGAATCATATGGGAATGAATACATGGGTGAGGTCATGGATTCCAGACGAAGAAATCGTGGGTATGGTAATCCGTCATGGAGAAGCGTTCGGTATTTCAGACCGGCTTACCGTGTGGGAAGGCGACAAGGCGGTTCACCGCCCCACGGTGCATTACGCGTACTTTCCTTGCCACGAAACAATATCTTCTCTGCACGAGTTGCGGGGTTTGAATTACGTGTTGCCCGCAAAACAGCGCATCATGACCGACGAAATCACTTCAGGGGCCGATATCTTGGGAGCGTTGCTGATGGGTCATCAGTACAATTCATGGTGGACGGGGAGCATTTTGACCATTGAAGAGTCGCGCCGTTTGATTCCGCATCAGAACGCCACCACGGTTCAGGTTGCAATAGGAGTAGTTGCCGCAGTGCTCTGGATGCTGGAAAACCCAAACAAGGGCATCAACTTGCCTGATGATTTGCCGCATGATTTTGTATTAGACATCGCAAAGCCCTACTTGGGAAACTTTGTTTCTGTTCCTTCCGACTGGACTCCCCTAAAAAACCGCACCGTGTATTTTAAAGATAACCCCACAAGCGTTGCAGATCCCGACCCGTGGCAGTTTCACAACTTTTTGTTCTTACCTTGATGAAACGAGAGCAAAAAGAAATGCTGCAGAAAATTGCGGTCAAACAGGGCACCCCGCTCTTCGTGGTTGACCACGAAGTGATTCGGCAGAATTACCGAGAGTTTACAGAGAAGCTCCCTGGCGTTCAAGTGTATTTTGCCATTAAATCCAATTCGCACCCCGAAATTTTAAAAACCATGTACGACATGGGCTCTGGTTTCGATGTCGCTTCCATCCAAGAGTTCAGGATGGTATACAAAAACGTCAGGCATTTGCCCGAAAAAAAGCGGCACGAATTCGTCTGGGAAAAAATCATTTACGCCAACACCATCAAACCCGCAAACGACCTGGCAAAATTGAGGCGTATGATGGTGACGTTTGATAATATTGAAGAGCTGCGAAAAATAAAGAAGTGTGCCCCTAATATGGGGTTGATTCTGCGCTTGCGCGTGCCGAACATGGGTTCCATGGTGGAGCTTTCTTCCAAGTTCG
>CAYYUL010000020.1:0-4850 GCA_964474915.1 uncultured Candidatus Saccharibacteria bacterium
AACCAAAGATATGACTCAAGATATCCTTGAATTTCCAGGACAAACCCTCCAATCAGAAACATGGTATACTGATGCTATGAAGAAGAAGGAGCTGGGGCAATTCTTTACGGGGAATGTCAAGTATATCTTTCAAGGTTTTGAGGGATACATTAAGAGTAAACACGTTACTGATCCATTTGCTGGTGGGCGGGATCTGATGAATTGGGCGAAGAAAAGTGGAGCAAGAAAGGTTGATGGCTATGATATCGACTCAATAAGTAATAGCAAAGAGGGGATAATAATAGTTCCTATCAACTTCCTCTCAGCAGAAAATTCGATAAAAATCAGAAGATTATTTTTTGAGAAATTTAGAATTGTTCAGATGAATTATTTTCGCCAGCAAGTTTTTCGAGATACGACTTACAATGTCATTGCATTTTATTATAGAAAATGGAAATCTACTGAGAATAAAAACTCGTTTACTATTAATGCACGCATCTTTCCAGAAAATGAATCTACAGAAATCAAACTCGAAAAAGATTTTGACTGGACTATTGGGGGTGCAATCTTAAAGAAAATTCTGGAACAGCGCAATATTTTAGGAGTTCGCCGTCTTGTTGAGCACGATCTGATACCAGGAAAAAGAGAAGTCAGGAGCGCATACAACCATATTAAAGATCGGAGGACGCTTAGAGTTAGCGATTCTTTATACCAACATATAAGAAAAAATATCATCTTACTGCGTGCGATTGATAGTGGGACTCCGCAAGGAAAAATTAGGTTGGAAGATATTCGGACCCATGGGCTCGATTGCTTGGTAAGTAAAGAGAGCTCTCGCAATATGATTTACCTTGTCTTCAAGGATGAAGTCTTAAAAGAAGAACAAATCAAGATCGTCAAACTCTTTAATAAAGAAATTGAGAAAATGAGAAAAGACCATTTGTCTCTCTTTCTCACAAACTTTCGAGATAATGATAGAAAGAGGATTTCATTTGATTTCGTATATAAATTTATCAACTATCTGTATTATTCAAAATTAAATAATACCTATCAACGTCAACTCCCATCATTAGTTGAAGCGTAGTATGAATTATTGGGTAAACAAAAGTATTCAATTAGCGAAGAATGCAAACTATCTCGATAGACTATTAGATGTTTATCCTGTTCACCTCGATGTTCCGAAAAAGGGAGAGAGCAAAGAATATAAGATAATCAAAAGCGCATTCAAGAATCGGAACCGTAAAGGATTACTTTTAGAACTTTTAAAGCTAAAGCGGTTTCCAGTTGACGATCCTTATATAGGATTTTTAAGAAGAGATAGGTCTGCAATCAACAGGAATCCAAAAACTATTAAGCGCATTACTGGTCGTCTATTCAAAACTGGAATTACTGAGCTTATAGCCGGTGTTGAGCAAGCAAAATCTCCTTCAAGACGCTTTGGTCAGCTTTTTCGTGTATATCTGAAAACACTGAGAATCCCAGTCGTTTCAGCAAAGGATTTCAAGAAGAAAAGAATAGCTATCTTAGAGGGTAGTGATGCCACCTTGAAAAACTTTGCAGCACAAGAACTCGGTTATCGAGGAGACAAAGGACTTGATCTGGTTCTAAAAATAAATAAACAATTTTATATAGGTGAAACAAAATTTATCAGTACACCAGGTGGAACACAGGATAAGAGTTTTCGTGAAACAATGACTTTTATAAATAAACCTGGTAAATTCGCAAAGCGCATCGCTATTCTGGATGGAGTAGTATGGTTAACTAATAGCACAAAAAAGCAACATACCAATCTATATAGCAATTTATTAAAACTCAAAAGCGATCAGTTGGTTATGAGCGCTTTACTGCTTAAAGAATTTATTGCATCAGCGGTTAAATAGATGTATGGCCACAATTGAGGATTTTTAAAAGTTGGATATACGGGTAGGGAAGATAGTTGAGGTGCAGGATTTTCCGGAGGCGAGGAAACCTTCGTATAAGCTGAAGATTGATTTTGGCGAGGGGATTGGGATAAAGGATTCCTCCGCCCAGCTTGTGAGTTTGTATACTAATAAGGATTTGCTGGGCAAATTGGTTTTGGGCGTGGTGAACTTTCCTCCACGGAACATAGGCCCGTTTATTTCTGAAACTCTAACGCTTGGAGTGCCGGATCAAGAGGGAAGATGCGTTTTAATCGTTCCTGATAAAGATCTCGCCCAAATCGGAGCAAAACTATATTGAAGTAATAAGACAGGCAAACAATCGTAGCTGAAGAAATGTGCAAGTCAGACTTGCACAGGGTTATTTGAGATTTTTCCCGCTGTGGAATTGGCGGTGGATATCACGGAAACGTTTGTTGGTAACGTGGATATAAGAATAGGGGAGGGGGCGTCATTTTAGCTGTTTGCCTCCATGGAACTTCTGGTGGATTTCTTTGAGCTTCTGGCTTGTGACGTGGGTGTAAATCTGGGTTGCGGTAATGTTTTTATGCCCCAAGAACTCTTGAATGGTGCGCAGATCCACTCCTTGAGCAAGAAGATCGGTGGCGAACGTATGGCGCATAACATGGGGGGTGGTAAAGAGGGGAATGCCAGCCATGATAACGTACCTTTTGAGCGATTTCTGGATAGAGCGGGGGGAAAGCCGGTGGGATTCCCTGTTCTTTGCCGTATATGCCACAAAAAGGGCATCCTGGTTGTCTTTTCGCTCTTTAAGGTACTTGGCAAGCCAGGACAGGGCCCTGCTGGAGAAATAGACCGTGCGTATCCTCCCGCCCTTCCCGCGTATGCTTATCTCAAGGTCCTGGGAATCTGCGGGTATTTTGATCTGGTCCCGGTTAAGGGCTACAAGCTCTGATATTCTCATCCCGGTGGAGAAAAAAGTCTCAAGCATCGCCCGGTCGCGCAGCCCTTGAAACTTTGAAGTGTCCGGAGCTTCAAAGAGCTTTTCAAGCTGCTCTAGGGTAAGAAAGCGGACCTGCCGTTCCTCCTTGTCCTTTGCAAGCTTTATTTTTTCAGAGGGCAGGGAAGTGATGTCGCGCTCCGCAAAGTAGTTCAGAAGGGATCGCAGAGCTATGAGGTAATAATTCTGCGTAGACTTCTTCAAGGGCTTCTCGGAACCCCTGGAGAGGAAAAGGCGGTAATCTCTTACATGCTCTGGGGTGAGCTCATGGGGCTTGAGAGGGGAGAGGTCATTGCTTTTGAGCCAGAAGATAAACTTTTTAAGAAATCGGCTGTAGTTTTCCTGGGATTTTGAAGACAATCCCTTCTCGATCTCCAGCCAGTCTAAAAAGCCTGATACGTATTCAGCAATGGGTTTTGAAGACTTTTCCATGGGAAAGGGGTTTTAGAGCTATTCGCATATAGTATTACGCTTAAGTATAATTATGCGAACTCCTGTATATCCAGAATATCCAGTCCCCCAGGGCCTGTCAATGTCTTTTCTATTACTTCTTAAAAAGATCTAAGAATCGTTCTTTCAACGATTGAGAGATTTTTTCGTTTTCTGCTTGGAGTTCCTGTATAGTTTTTCCCTGCTGTTTGACTTCTTGCTGAACCGCAGGACTTGACGCAGGCTCTCCTCCTAGGAGCCCTCTCACTGTCTGTATGAGATAATCGATGCGCCACGCTACGAACCTATCCCAGAGGTCTTTTACCCATGAGAACATTGTAGACCATACAGGCACTACCTCATCCCTCCATATGGATCCTATGGCGTTGGGAAGGGCCATAAGGGCCTTCTCGCCAAAGGATTTGGCCTGGTCCAGGGTCTCCGGAAGTTGAAAAGGCACGCTCCCTCTTTGAGTCTGAGGACTCGTCAGAGTCTGAACGACCTGTTCTTGTTGGGCGAATGCAAGAATTGGAAGAAAAAGAATCGCAATAAGGAATATCCTTCTCATGGTTTCATGTATTGCTGAAGTTTCTCTTTCGCTACGTTGAGATATTCCAGGGTTTTTTGTTTTTCCAGTATCTCAGATATCTCAAAAGGGCCGGCCGAAGCCTGTTTTCCGGTCAAAGCCATGCGCAAGGGCCATAAGACCACTCCCCTGTTCTCTCGCTTCTCGGCTTCCGGCATAATGACGTTTTCCAACTTTTCTTTCGTCCAATCCTGTTCAGAAATTCCCGCCATACGTTTTTCCAGCATGCGCAGCGCATCCAATGTCTCTTCTTTTGGTGTCCCTTTCCATGAAAGCATAGGTGGGGCGTATTCCACCTTTTTGAAGAAAAAGTCAGCCAACTCCCCTATCTCGGAAAGTTTTCTCAGGCGGTCCCGATACACCATGACGATCTTTTCCAGCTTCTCTTTTGGAAATATCTCATTCGTCTCGGCAACCATGACTCCTTCCTTGGCACTCTTTACAAGGCCTGCCTGTTCCAAGAACGGGATGCAGAGCTCAGCAAGCGTGGAAGGAGATTTCTGGCGCAGGTAGAATCCGTTGATCCAGTCCAGTCTTTTGATATTGAATACCGCCCCTGATTTCTGGATCCTGCCAAAGGAGAACGCTTTAGAGAGCGCCCCAAGGGAGAATATTTCCTGGGCCGTGCCCGGGTTCCAACCCAAGAGCGCCAAGAAGTTCACCAGGGCTTCGGGAAGGTATCCTTCATCCCTGAATCTTGTCACCGAAATGTCTCCGTGGCGTTTGGAGAGCTTGGTGCGGTCTTCTCCCAGAATGAGGGGCAGGTGGGCATATATGGGGCGTTCAAAGCCCAGGGCCTCCTGCAAAAGGATCTGCTTTGGCGTGTTGGAGATCTGGTCTTCCCCCCGCATCACGTGGGTGATGTGCATTTCGGCATCATCAATGACCACGGCGAAGTTATACAGGGGGGTTTCAATGTCCTTTGCAATCACGCTGTCACCCGAACGCGAGGCGTCACAGGTGCTCGATCTCCTCC
>CAYYUL010000020.1:4860-8671 GCA_964474915.1 uncultured Candidatus Saccharibacteria bacterium
TCCCCTCACCAGATCCTGGAACGTGACTTCTTTTGGCTCTATCACGAATCGGATGACAGACTTCTCCCCTGCTTTCTTTTTCTTTTCCGCTTCTTCTTTGCTGAGAGAAAAGCATTTTCCGTTGTACCTGGGGGCCTCCCCGATGCTCATCTGGTACTGGCGCACGGTTTCAATCTCCTCTGTGGAGCAAAAGCACTTGTATGCCTTCCTCTCGTCCAGAAGCTTTTTCAGGTACTTCTGGTAGAGTTCTGTGCGCTCTGACTGGCGGTACGGGCCATAGAACCCTTCCTTCCCTACCCCTTCAGACCATTCAAGGCCCAGCCATCTGAGGTTGTCGATGACGTCTTTCTCCCATTCGAGTTTAGATCTCTCCTTGTCCGTATCCTCGATGCGCAATACGAAGTCCCCTCCTTGATTCTTGGCAAACAAGTAGTTGAACAAGGCGGTTCGTGCGTTTCCCATGTGCAAAAGGCCCGTGGGAGAAGGGGCAAAACGCGTCCTTACTCTCGGCGTTTCAGATGCTGGCTTTGTCATGCCTTCAAGGTATCACTTCTTCATGAGGTATTCAATGAGATACCTCGAGACGGTTTGCGCCGCGTCTTTGCGGGTGAACGAAAGAGCGGCTCGGGACATCTTCTCCAGTTCTCTGGGCTGGGAGAACAGATACCTGAGTTTTGCCATGAAGAAATTAGGGGTGAGGTTTGGTTCCTCGAGTACGAGCGCTGCTCCTGTGGAGGCGTAGTCATATGCGTTCCTTATCTGGTGGTTCTGAGCGGATTCCGGCAAAGGGATGAGGATTGCGGGTTTTCCCAAGGCGGCAAGTTCAAATATCACTCCTGATCCGGATCGCGAAATAACCAGAGAAGAGGCCGCATACGCATGGCGCAGATCAACCTCTCTCAGGAACGGCAAGACGTGATAGTAGTGCTCCGACGCGGGATTGATCATCACGCGGGCCTCTTTCCGTATCTGCTCTAAGTTCTTTTCTCCTACCTGGTGAATGATTTCAAACTCCTGCAAGGCCTCGTCAAGCATTGCTAGGATCATGTCATTCAACCTCTGGGAGCCCTGGGATCCTCCCAAGACCAATAGCAGAGGTCTGTCCCCCACGAGATGAAACAAAGATACTGCTTCGTTCTTGGATCCCGTCAGTATTTCTCTTCGAATGAGGTTTCCCACAAGGATTGCTTTCTTTGAGGGAAAGTCCAGAGTATGAGGAAACGAAGTGAATATCTTCAAGGCAAACTTTCCTGCAATGAGATTTGCAAGGCCTGGCCTGGAATCTGATTCGTGCAGGAACATCGGGATTTTCAGCATCCAGGCTGCCGCCGTCACAGGCAGGGCTCCATACCCTCCCTTGCTGAACATCATGTCAGGATTTAAAAGAAACATCATCCAAAGGGACTGTACTACGCCCCAGGGCATCTTGAGGCACAGGTCAAAAATATTCTGAAGTACGGGCCCTATTCCTCCGTATCTCCGCAGCTTCCCGGCCGCGACCTGGCGAATGTTCACTCCCTCGTGCGAAAGCAATACCTGTGCAAAATCGTCTTTCGGCCCGATGTATGCGAACTGAAGATCTTCTTTTCCTTGCCACTGCCTTCTCATCTCCCGTATGAATGCAATGAGGGGAACCAAATGTCCTCCGGTCCCCCCTCCTGTGAGAACAATCTTCATTGCTGTATTGTACTACGCCCTGCGCGAAGCGTTAAGCAATATGCCAATGGCAACCAATTCAGAAACCAGGGCAGATCCTCCGTAGCTGATAAAAGGAAGCGGAACTCCCGTGAGCGGGAGAAGGCCTGTGAGGGCTCCGATATTCACCAATGCCTGGAACGCGATCCATGCCGTTATTCCCACCATGCAAAGCCCTGCGAACCGATCGTTTACTCGCGTGGAAAGCAAAAGACTTCTCCATGCGAACGCAAGGAACAAAACAACGAGCAGTATGCTTCCCAAGAACCCGGTCTCTTCCGCAAAGACCGCAAAAATGGAGTCTGACATGGGCTGGGGAAGAAATCCGAACTTCTGGACGCTCATTCCCAATCCCCTTCCCGTCAATCCTCCAGACCCTATGCCGATGAACGCTTGCTTTAACTGATATCCTTTTCCCAAGGGATCCAAGTCGGGATTCAGGAATACGGAAAGCCGGTCAAATCGATACGGAGCCACATGGATCAAAAGAACGAGCAGGAATATTCCCAATCCCCCAAGAGCCAAGGTGTGCCACAAAGGGGTTTTGGCGCAAAAATACATAACGCCGGCCACTGCGGCTATAATGGCTAACGTTCCCACATCTGGCTGGGCAACGAGAAACGCGCCGATCACGCCCATTGCAACAAGAAAAGGAATAAGTGTTCCAATGCCTTTTTCTTCCGAGCTCTTTGGAGAAAGAAGCGCTGCTATATACAGGATGAACGAAAGTTTCAGGAGCTCGGAAGGCTGGAATGACAGAGGCCCGAGGTAGATCCACCGGGAAGCTCCTCCCGAAAATCCCCCTATGACGGGAAGAAACACGGCTCCGAGGAAGAGTATGGTGAGTAAGAGCAGAGGAACAACCATTTTTCGAATTATTTCCAAAGGAATCAGGAATGCGAGAAAGCCGAGTATGAATCCCGGCAAGAGTCCAAAGAGAAGCTGATGGTTAAGGTAGGTGAACGTGCTCCCTGTCTTCTGCATGGAAAAGGAGGCGGAGACGCTTGCCAGAATGAGCACCCCGAAAAACACAAGCAAGAGAATAAAGCTCAGCAATAGAAGATCCGGATTATTGCGAATTCTTTTTTCCATATGCTTTTGCCCACTTGATAAATTGGTCTCCCCGATCCTTGTAGTCCCGGAACAGGTTAAAGCTCGGAGCAGCGGGAGACAGCAGGCATATTTTCCCTTGAGGAGTGTATCGATACGCAATCTGTACGGCCTCCTTCATGTCCTGGACGAAAAATGTCTGGGGAGGATGCTTTAAGTTTTGAATTATCTTCTTTCCCGTCTGAGGAAACAGAATGAGGGTTTTGACGGCGCTTTTCTCAATCCTCTTGGATAAATTCTGAAACGATATTCCCCTGTCCAGTCCTCCCGCGATCAAGGTGTGCACATTGGGTTCCAAAGCATCCAGAGCCGCAGTCGTTGCTTCCGGGATAGTTGCCAGGGAATCGTTCACGAAACATATTCCTTTCCACTCCCCTACTTTTTCCAACCGGTAGGGCAAAGGTTTGAACGTCTTGATCGCGCGCTCGATGACGTTCTTTGGAATGCGGTAGAGTCGTCCTATGAGAATTGCCGGCTCTTTGGAGGCGATCCACGTTCCCTTTCCTTTCGCCATCGCAAAGGGCAGTTTCCTTGCCTTGGACTTTAAGGCGATTGCCGAAGCCACGGGATCTTTCTTATTGAAAATGAGGATATCGTCTTTCTGCTGGTATGTCGTGATTCTCGCCTTTGCTTCCGCATATTCCTGAAAGTTCTTGTAGTAATCAAGGTGTTCTGGATACACGTTCAAGAGAACCGCAATATGGGGAGATTGCCAAAGCTCCCCCAGCTGGAAGCTCGAAAGCTCGTATATGAATATGTCTTTCCCCTTGGAAAGGAACTGAAGTACTGGTTTTCCGATATTCCCTATTACATGAGCTTTAAACCCTCCTTTCTTTAACACATGCTGAATAAGGGAAGACGTGGTGCTTTTCCCTTTGGTTCCCGTGACCCCGATGATAGTTCCCTTGCAATTGGCAAAGAATATGGCGGCTTGGGAAGTAACGGTCTGTTTTTTCCCCACATAGGGAGCTATCATCCTGGGCGAGATTCCGGGAGACTTGATGAT
>CAYYUL010000020.1:8681-9300 GCA_964474915.1 uncultured Candidatus Saccharibacteria bacterium
TGCTTTTGAGGTAGGATGCTCCAAGGTGGAGCTTTACTCCTTTTATATTGATATCGAGAGAGGATTTTTGGTCAGCCACCCCAATCCCCTGCTCCGGAAACCGCTTGCGCAAAAAAGAGAGCGTATCTCTCCCTTCTCGCCCGAATCCCAGGATGAGTATTTTTTTAGCTCTTAATTCTTCAAGCTTCATACGGAACTATCGTATCACAGCAATATGCCTGAAGAAAGAGCTTGACAAGTATTCAATAATCTAGTATTATCGTATCAGGACATTTTATTGAGAAGGGAGAGGGATTTTGTTAGGGTACGTAGGATTTGCCTTACCATTCCTCAATACTGCATGCTGGGTGCTTATGCTTTTTGTTCAGCATGAGGAGATCAAAAAGGGAAAGATTCCTGCTTTGAGGCCACATAATCCTATGATACCGGAGCGAGGTTTTTTAGGCATTGAGAACTACTGTACGACCTCGTGGGGAGATCTCCTTGCCCTCTGGCTGATTGATTTTGCGATAGGAGAGGAAATTGCCGAGGGAATTCCCTTAACAGTTTTGTTCATCTCCCTTATAGCAGGAGTGGTAATCACAATGTTCTGTCAAAGAGAGTGGATGGGTTCCTGGCA
>CAYYUL010000021.1:0-9101 GCA_964474915.1 uncultured Candidatus Saccharibacteria bacterium
CGGGAGAGGACTCGAACCTCCAAGCCTTTCGGCGCTGGCTCCTCAAGCCAGTCTGTTTACCAATTTCAGCACCCGCGCAAATACCTACGCAGTTTCCCCCTCTGCTTCCGGAGTCACTGGTTCTTCTACAGCTACGCCGAATGCCCTTGCTTTCAACCTGGCTTTCTTTCCTTTTGCGGTTCTCAGGTAATAGAGTTTCGCTCTGCGCACTTTATTTCGCTTGGAAACTTCAATTTTCTCAATGGAAGGGGAATGTAGAGGGAAGATGCGCTCCACGCCCACGCCCTGGCTTACCTTGCGCACGGTAATCGTGCCCTGGATGCCGGACCCGTGCTTCTTGGCGAGCACGACCCCTTCAAACACCTGAATTCGTTCCTTTTCTCCTTCCCTGACTTTCTGGTGGACGCGAACATTGTCTCCAGATCGTATCTCCGGGATGTCGGTTTTCAAGTATGATTTGGTTGCTTGTTCTGTTTTCGTTTCCATATGTTTTATCAGGTTGTGATATCAAGCTTTGCTTGCGCGCAATGTGTTGAGCACTGTTTGCAGATCTCCAGGAATCTCTGATCGGAATTCTTTTTCCTTCCCGTTTTCCATTCGTATCTTCAGGGAGCTTGCGTGCAGGAATTGGCGTTTAAGGCCTTGCGGGACGGGCTGGTTCTTGAATCCGTAGAGCTTATCTCCCGCAATTGGATGATGAATGTGCGCAAGATGGGCTCTGATCTGGTGTTTCCTCCCTGTCTTGGGAGAAACCTCCACAAGGGTGAATCCGGGGAATTCTTCAAGAACTTTGTATGCTGTTATTGCATCCCTCGCGCTTTCTGGGGCGGGATCCGCAAAGACTTTTTGTTTTCTTCTGTCATTGGGAGAGCGTCCAAGCTTCCCCTCAATAACCCCTTCTTTTTCCTTGAGAGTTCCCGTAACGAGGCAGAGATATGTTTTTCCTGTTTTTCTTTTCCTAAACTGTTCTTGGAAATATTGGAAAGATTCCTTGGTTTTCGCGACAAGAAGGACTCCAGAGGTGTCCTTGTCTAACCTGTGGACTATCCCATAGCGGCATTCCTCACCAAGCTTTAAAAGCTCGGGATATTGACTGGAAAGAGCTTCAGCCACGTACATTCCTTCTCCAGGGCCCTCTCGAAAGACCGGCATGCCGGGCGGCTTGTCAACAATCAATAGACTAGCATCTTCGTAGAGAATTTTCAATGGCATGGTAGTGGGCGGTACAGGATGTGAACCTCTCACCTCAGCAATGTCATTGCTGCGCTCTAACCAAATGAGCTAACCGCCCCTTTGTGTGCGCGTGGATGGATTCGGACCATCGACCCCGTCTTTATAAGAGACGTGCTCTAACCGCTGAGCTACACGCGCATTTTGCTGTTTCGTCGACTTAAACCTTCTTTTTCCTGACCACGATTTTCTCGAACTCTTCCTGTTCTATCGTTTCCTTTTCTATCAGAATCTTGGCGATTTTGGCAAGGGTGTTTTTCTTCGCCTTCAAAATGCGCTCTGCAACCTTTCTTGCAGTTCCAATAAGTTTTGAAACTTCTTTGTCTATCTCCAACGCTATGCTGTCTGAATATTCCTGGCTGGCTCCGAGTCCGTGGGAAAACATTTCATACTTTTCTTCCCCTCTGAAGGTGACAGGGCCCAGTTTTTCCGACATCCCGAATTCTTTCACGAGAGCCCTTGCGATTTCTGAAGCTTTTTGAAGATCGTTGGCGGCTCCCGTGGTCACGTCTTTGAATGTGAGTTTTTCCGCGGTATATCCTCCGAGCAATACGGAAAGCTCGTCAAGAAATTCCGCCCTGGACTTTAAATGCCGGTCTTCCGTGGGAAGTTTTAAGGTATATCCCCCGGCTCTTCCTCTCGAGATGATGGAAATCTTTCGTACAGGGTCTGTATGGGAAAGAGATGCTGAAACCAAGGCGTGTCCCGCTTCATGGAAGGCGGTAACCTCCTTTTCTTTTTTGGAGAGGATGTGGCTTTTGCGTTCAGGCCCCAAGAGAACCTTGTCTATGGACTCCAAGAGCTCTGATTGAGTTACCTGGGTTTTGTTGCGCCTCGCAGCGAACAAAGCCGCCTCGTTCATAAGATTGGCAAGATCTGCTCCCGAGAACCCAGGGGTGCGCTCTGCTACTTCCCGAAGCCTGGCGTTCTGCGAAAGAGGCTTTCCTTTGGCGTGGATTTCCAGGATTTCCTTCCGGTCGTTGACGTCTGGCAGGTCAAGAACAATCCTCCGGTCAAATCTTCCCGGGCGCAAGAGGGCAGGATCCAAAACATCAGGCCTATTGGTGGCCGCAATAACGATCCTCGTGTCGTCCCGGTCGAATCCGTCCATTTCCACCAAGATCTGATTGAGCGTCTGCTCCCTTTCTTCATGGCCTCCTGAGAACCCGAACCCCCGGACTCTCCCGATGGCATCAAGCTCGTCAATGAAAATAATGGAGCGTCCTGCTTTCTTTGCGGTGGAAAAAAGATCTCGTACCCGACTATTGTGTAAAAGGGTTGGTTTTATGCCTCCAAAGAACGCTTCATTGTCGCATCCAATCAAGTCATAGACGTAGCCTTCAAAAGGCTTTTTTGTAATTTTTTGTATGACGGGTTTTTTGAACTGGTTTGGGTGTTCGTGAACTGTGGCAAATGGATGAGAGCTTTTCCCGAATTTGATAGTCCAAGCCGTTCCTCCGGGCAGTGGTTTTTGATGATTTTTGATGACCCTCCCTTCTTTCAATGTGCTTTTCCCGATACCAACCTGGATTCCGTGCATAGAACTGAGCCATGCAAGTTCCAAGATAAGTTGTTTGCTGACTGACCCTGCCACAAGTCTCCCGGATTTGTCGGTGTGGCCGTCTCCGTTGGTGTATCCTTCAAGATACGCAAGAAAGAGCTCTCGAGAGAGGTTCCACAAGAACTCTGGCACGTGTTTGTTTTTACTTCCAGTGGCGCAGTGTCTTTCAAAGAACTTGCTTACCGCCACTGAGTGATACGTAATACGGAGAGAGTTGTCTTCCGTGTATTTCAAATGCGGTTCAATGCCAAAGACGGAACGCATGAGATTCACGCACTCTTGCGGGTAGTCTTTTTCATGGGCGCCGAATACAAATTGCATATAGTAATCTTCTGTACGTCCTTCCGCGGTATAGTAGCCAAGAAGTTTGAGTAACTCTTTCGTTGCCAGAATGCGTTGTGGAATGTGTTTTTCTTCGTTGAGTGCTGCGAACAAGAAAAACCTTGGTTTGTGTATCCCGCGTTGCCAGAGCCCCACGGTTGCCTGAGAAACCCCAAGAGCAGTTCCTATGGCTTCTTGACTCATGCCTTCCCGGTGCGCAAGCGCAAAGGCGTACTTCGCCTCCCACTGACCCTGCTCTTCGTTGTCGTTCCATACGGGCAGTTCCAGTAATCTCTGGCTTTCAGGAAATGCGTGAGTTTTCACTCTATGTGTGGTACCAAATCCCGGCACAAACTTGCTTCTTACCTTGAAAGGAAGGTTTACGAGCATCTCTCCTTCTTTGAGTTCGTCCACCCGCTTGGAGACAATAAGGTTACGATGTCGAACAAACACGCTGTGGTCACCCGTAGTGCGAAGTTTTCCACCCAAGTACTTAATTTCGTAGATTTCCTGAGTCTTATGTCTGTATACGCCCTGCACGTTTTTCCAGGAACTTTGACCAAAAAAACCGTAAGAGTTCTTGGAACCCCAAAACCGAGACCGCTCTTTTTCGTATCCAAGCGTCTGAACACTTCTGGTTTTGACAACGCTCCCTTCTTCATTCTCTTTGTAGTATTGGTCTACAAACTCTCCGATAGGTATTAACCTCGTTTTTTCTTCAGTGCGTATGAGAACTGGCGTATCTCCAGTCACAGAGGAGCCCACACCCACGAACATCTCAATGAATTCGGATCCCGAAGCGGAAAAGAAAGGAACTCCGGCTTCGGAGGCTACTGCCCTTGCCAGCAGGGTTTTCCCGCATCCCGGAGGCCCAACCAAAAGGACTCCGCGCGGAATACTGGCCCCCATTTCAAGGTATTTCTTCGGGTTCTTGAGAAAATCAACCACCTCCACCAATTCTTCCTTCGCTTCTTTGAGGCCAGCAACGTTTTTGAACGTCACCCGTTCTTTTACCATTTGCCCTTCCGCCCCAAAGAGCCGAGCCCTTGTCTTGGTGAAATCAAACGCCTGCCCGACGCCAGCTCTTGCCTGGCGAAAGATCATGAAGAAAAATACGAGGAAGAGCAAAAGGGGGAGAAAAGTCAGGGCGAGCGGGCCAAGCCAACTCCCCAACCCCGTATCTTCTTTCTGCTCTATCTGGAGTGTGGAGATTGCATCAGGGCTCAGCCCGTAATTCAAAAGGGTCTGGGAAAGAGAGGCCTCGGTCTCTTTTTTGGATGCAAGCAAAGAGCCGTCCTTCAAGGAGATCAGAAGCTCGTTTCCCGCCACCGTAATTTTCTCCACCTTTCCCTCTTTTATGTCCTGAACCGTCTGGCTCAAAGAGATATCTGTCTTCTTTTTTAGAGGATCTTCCAAGAGCGCGAACGAAAAGGAGATCAATAAAAGAATGAGGATTCCAATCGCAAAGTTTTTTCCCAGGGTTGTCATTGCGCCCATCCTAACAGGGATACCTGTAGATTTCAAGGAAAAGAAAAGGGCCCTCTGTTGTACAACAGAGGGCCTTGGATCTACGCAGGGCGAGATCCAACTTGCAAGGCGGCGTCTTTCATGGCCGTTCTCAGTTTGACGCACCGTGGAAGTCCGAAAGGATACCATGGACACTGATTGTTTCTTGTGCTCATGCAAACGCCCTCTTGGCATTATTTGTATGTCCGAAGAGGAATGAAGTGGTTGCCGAGCGCGGTCCTCACCGCAAAGAGGATTTCTTCCATTGAGAGGGATGTCGGAGGAATGTCTGGCCGAGAACGGCCTCCATTCAGAAGATTGTTGGCTTCTTTGTGGAAGAACCAATACGGCACTTGTCCAATGGTTCCTTCAGATTCCAGCACTCTCCAGTCGGTAACGGTTACCGGTCCTCTTTTCTTCTGCTCCATGTAGCGTATGACCCGGGCGACCACCTTCATGTTCAAGCGCAGATGATTCGTAGAGAGTATCTGTACTTGTTGAGTATGAGGATTCTTTACGATGACCAGCGCCGCTCCAAAGAAGCGGGCTTGCCTTACGAGCGCAGGATCGTCAGCTTCGATGATCGCGCACTGATGGAGTTCGTTCCCAATCATCAGATGCTCTTGGCGGACGAACTCTCCCTTTTCCAATGCCCCGGCAAAGTCAGCCTTAAAGAACTGCCGTTGCTCCTGGAGCATAGCATCCACCGTCATCTCCATATACTGGAAGACCCTAGAGAGTTCCCAGCCCTGCATCTGGAAGCGCACTACTGACAAGGCGAGATCCAGCACTAAGGTTGGACGATTCTTGTCCGTGTGGAGAACATAGTTGAGAACCGGTCTCCATACGGCATCATTTTGCATGCCCAGAAACTGCGCCACAAGCGTTGCGCAACACTCATCCCTCTTTGATGTGTCTCCGTTGAAGACGTGCTCATCAAAGGAGCCTGTTCCCAGGCCCAGAAGCAAGACGTTGTCCCTCGCTTGGAGCTCCTCGATGCTGTCTTCCGGGACAAGGGCGCGAAACTTGGCGGTCGACACTCCCGGGAGTTTTTCCTCCCCATACCTGCGAAGAAGCAGGAGTGCTGCCAGTTCATCCAAATGGACGGGCGAACCATGAGCGACGATTTCTCGAATCATCGACCTCTCCCTCCTATGTGTAATAAATTGTGCGCGAGAACGCCTCGCGTGCTAATTATAGTATACACACTAAGTACAATTTGTCAAGAACGCTGGTGAAAAGTATTATACAGATATGCGTTTCTTTTTTCTTCTAAGTTTTCTTTCCCTCGCGTTTCCCTCTCTTGCGGTAGTTCAAAATGTTGTCATTATTAATGAGGTCGCATGGATGGGAACCTCAGTTTCTGCCAACGATGAATGGATAGAATTGTTCAATCCAACCCAGGAAAGCATCGATCTTTCAGGATGGAAGGTGGCGGCAGAAGACGGTTCTCCTACCATCTCTCTTTCAGGAATAATTCCTGCTCAAGGATATGCAGTGTTGGAACGCACGAATGACGAAAGCGTTCCAGAGGTTCCGGCACTGGTCATATATTCTGGAGCGTTGGAGAACCAAGGAGAGAAGCTCATGCTTCTTGACGTTCATGGAACCATCGTAGATGAGGTTGACGGAAGCAAAGGGTGGATTGCGGGAGACAGCAAGACGCGCCAGACCATGGAACGCTCAGCCCTGAGCGGAGCCGAAGGGTGGCATGCGAGCTCGAATCCCGGCGGAACTCCGGGGAAGCAGAATGGCGAACCGTTGTCCCAACAAAAAATACCCTCTGGAGGGTACGCAGGATACATGGTGGGGATCCCCTTTTTCCCCCAACACTTTGCTATTGCGCTTTTGCTGGCTGCGCTGTGCTGTCTTGCGATTCTGGCGTTAAAGCGGCGGCTGACTGATTCGCAAGTCTCAAGCTCATCCGATGCTCCTGAGGATTGATTTCGAGGATTTGGAAGGAATACGTTTCTCCCAGCCGTATCTGGGATTCCATGCGCTCTCTTGTCCCGAATTCCGTAATATGGGAAAGCCCTTGGATCTTGGGCTCTATTTCCACGAACGCCCCGAAAGGGTTCAGCTTGGTCGCTTTCCCTTGTATGACGTTCCCTTTTGCATACTTTTGCGAAATGTTTTTCCACGGGTCTTCCTTGAGGGCCTTGAGCGAGAGGGAGACTTTGGCGTTTGCGATGTCAATGATTTTTGCCTTGAGAGTTTCTCCCACCTTGAGCACGGCTGAAGGATCTTCAATGATCTGCCAGTCAATCTCTGAAATGTGGATGAGCCCTTCCATCTGGTAGGGGGCTTTTCCGAACCTCATGAACGCTCCGAATTCCACCACGCCCGTAATTTCTCCCTCCACCTCGTCTCCGATATGGTACTGGGAAAGCATCTCCCGGACCTTCTCCCGCTCCTTTGCCTTTTCAGACAGAATGATTTTTCCTTCTTTGGGATCCAGATCAATAATTTGTACCTGGAGTTCCTGCCCCACGAATTTTTGGAGCGCGCGGTAAATCTTTGCCGCGTCTCCGTCTTCTACCCTCGGGTAGTTTTCAGAGGAGAGCTGGGAAACGGGGATGAACGCAGGAATGCCTTCCAGTTCCGCCAGGAGCCCCCCTTTGTTTGCGCTCAGTATTTTTACCGTGAGTTTGTCTTCGCGGTCTTTTTTCTGCTTGAGGTCTTCCCATACGAGCTCTCTTCCCGCGTCCCTGAATGAAAGCTCAATGTACCCCTCGTCATTTTCCATATCAATGATCTTTGCGCGCACTTTCTTTCCTTGCGTCATGCTTTTGAGGGAGCCCTTTTCATTAAGAAACTCTTTTCCGTAGATGATGCCCGTGCCCTGGGGTCCCAAATTCAAAAACAGAGAGCTCCGTCCCGTGCCGATTACGGTTCCCTCCACGATGTCCCCGGTCCTATAAGGCCGGATGAGGTCCTGTTTCTCCAGGGGCTTTTCAGGAAGACTTATTTTTGCCATACGAATCAATATATCCAAAGCAGGGAAAAATGTCAACGATTCTCCTTGAATATGCAACAGGATATATGGTAGCATGGGTTCATATGCAGATTTTTTGGAAAGGACAGGCATGTTTTTCCGTGGTCATTTCCCAGTCAAAACAGGAGCAGGTGCGCCTGGTCATTGATCCTTTTGACGAATCCATAGGGTTTAAGCTTCCCGCCATGGAAGCAGATATCATTCTGGTTTCCCATGAGCATCCAGACCACAACAATATAAAAGGACTTGGGGGAAATCCCTTTGTCGCCTCCTTTCCCGGAGAATAAAAAAAAAAAAATATCTTTATCAAAGGAATTTCTTCTTTCCACGACAACTCCCAGGGAAAGGAGCGGGGGCAGAATACGATATTCACCATTGCGGCCGAAGACATTCGGCTTTGCCATTTGGGAGATTTGGGACAGAAAGAGCTCACCGCAGAGCAGATTGACCAAATTGGAGAAGTGGATGTGCTGTTTGTTCCGGTGGGGGGACTGTATACCATTGACGCCAAGGAGGCCGCTGCCATAGTGAACCAGATAGAGCCGAAGATCGTGATTCCCATGCACTACGCCTTGCCAAAGCTCAAATTCAAGCTCGGAGAAGTCGAGCAGTTTTTGAAGGTGATGGGAGAAAAGAACGGGGAGCCGTAACAAAAGCTTCTGGTGAAGGCAAAAGACCTGAGCGCAGACAAGACAAGGGTGGTGGTGTTAAAGCCTTGATGCAGCAATGGCGGAGAAACCCAAACAAGGAGGTACTACCGAGCTTCAGGCGATAGGGAGCGTGAAGCCCCGCGAGATCTCGCAGGAAATGCGGGAGTCTTATATTGATTACGCAATGTCTGTGATTGTAGCCCGGGCGCTCCCCGACGTGCGCGACGGCTTAAAGCCCGTGCACAGAAGGATTCTTTATGTCATGCATGAAGATGGGTTGACGCACGGTGCAAAGTTCAGAAAATCAGCTACTGTAGTGGGCAGTACGCTTGGTAGGTACCACCCTCATGGAGATATCGCTGTGTATGACGCGATGGCGCGCATGGCCCAGGATTTCTCCATGCGATATCCCTTGATTGAAGGCCAGGGAAATTTCGGATGTTTCACAAAGAATACGAAAATACGATTGGCAGATGGGAGAAGTATTAGCTTCGGCGACCTTATACAAGAACAGAAAGAAGGAAAGCGCCACTGGACATTTTCTTTCAATACGAAAGATAAAAAAGTAGAAATTGCGGAGGTGTATACGCCACGTCTTACCAGGAAGAAAGCTGATCTCGTAGAAGTGGAATTGGATAATGGTCAGAAGATTAGATGTACGCCCGACCATCGTTTCCTGTTACGTTCCGGAGTCTATAGAGAGGCAAAGGACTTAGAATTTGGTACGTCGCTCATGCCTTTGTATGCAAAATTGTACGACGGTGCAGTTGATAAAGACCTAAAGGGATATGAACAGATGCTGCATCCTCTCAGGCGCACTTGGGAGTTTGTGCACCGT
>CAYYUL010000022.1:0-2324 GCA_964474915.1 uncultured Candidatus Saccharibacteria bacterium
GAATTGAACCGGCGTATAACTCTTTTGCAGAGAGTTGCCTTACCACTTGGCTACGCGGCCGTATTATTTTGAAAGAGCGATATTGTACTACCACAACGGAATCTCCGGTGCGGTTTTTAACGGCTCCGCAGGAGCTCCGCCTAAACTGCCCGCGAGAGCAAAGCAGTTTGCTCTCGCCCACTTGGCTACGGCGCCACTATTCCTGTATCTTCTCAAAAAGCTTTTCTACATGCTCTCTCGCGAGCAGCTCCTGATCCTCTGTAAAGCGGATCTTGGGAACCGGCCTCATCTTGAGTAGCTTATTCAGGATCTGCTGGATTTTATACACCTTCTTTCGAAGGGAAGATAATGCCTCTTTCGTCTTCCCTTCTGGGATCACCCTAATATAAACGGTGGCTTCCTGCAAGTTGGGAAACGCCTGGACTTTGGTAATGGTGACGAGGGAACCTTCAGGATAGTCTCCTTCGCGCAGAAGGATTAAGGAAACTTCCTTCTGTAAAAGCTTTTCTACGCTTTCAATGCGCTTTGCCATCAATTTACTTTTGTTTCCGTTTTGCGGAAAAACTTGAGAGTATCTCCTTCCTGGATTTCAATTGAACACTCCACCATGAGGCCGGCTTCTTTCCCCTTGGAAACTCGTGAGGCGTCCTTTTTATTCTCCTGCAAATTCACGACTCTTCCCTGGGCCGCCACCTCTCCCTGTTTCACAAGATCGAACACGCCGCGGTACGCCTCTCCTTCTGTTACCTTGCCCCCTATGATCTGACGGGTTCCTTTTTCTTTTGAGAATATCGCGAGCACTCTCAAAGACCCGATTTCTTCACGCTCTGGTTCTTTTACGCCTTCAACAAGATGCCTCACGCGCTCCTGGAGGTCATAGATGACGTCAAACGTTTCAATAGAAACTCTTTCTCTTTCAGCCAGCTGCGCCACGGAAGTGGGAATCTTTACCCTGAATCCCAGAATGCGGGATCTGGTGCTCTTTGCGAATTTCACGTCTCCTTCCGTGATATCCCCCACTTCCGCTTTAATGATGGAAATCCTCGTCCCTTCAAAGGGGATTGCGGAAAGCATGTGCTCTACTGCCTCGAGAGACCCTGAAACGTCTGCCTTGAGCAAAAGAAAGAATTTCTTCTCTTCTTCATCCCTCTCTTCCCTTTGTTTCATTTCTTTGCCTTTTACAAGCAGTTCGGCTTCCTCCTTTGTTGCGAACACTAGGAATTCTTCCCCTATGGCAGGGGATTCTTCAAACCCTGATACGACCACAGGAGTAGAGGGGGAAGCCTCTATAACTGTCTTTCCGAGGAAATTATCCATTGAACGAACTCGCCCCAGGGCGCTTTCTGTCCCGACGACATCACCCGCATGAAGAATCCCTTCTTTGACGAGGAGCGTGACCCGCAGCCCCTTCTGGCTGTGCTTTGTTGCTTCAATGACGATGCCCTTGCAAGGATTTTCGGTATTCGCTTTGAGCTGCGCCACCTCCGCGACCAAAAGAATGGTGTCCAAAAGCTCTGCAATGCCTTTGTTCTGGGTAGCTGACGTCTCCACGAAAGGAACTCTTCCTCCCAAGGATTCCGCAACAACGCCCTCTTTGGCAAGCTCTCCCTTGATGCGACCAGGATCTGCTCCGGGCCTGTCTATCTTATTCAAAGCGACAATAAGGGAAAGTCCCGCCTCTTGAGCCGCTTTGAGCGCTTCCTTTGTCTGAGGCTTCACTCCTTCGTCGGCTGCAACAACAAGTATCCCTATGTCAGCGACGCGCGCCCCCCGAGAGCGCATGGCGGAAAACGCCTCGTGTCCCGGGGTATCGAGAAAGGTAATGCCCTTCCCTTGGTACTCTGCAGTATACGCTCCGATATGCTGGGTGATCCCTCCCGATTCTTTTGCGGTGATGCGCAAGTCTTTGCGGATCGCTTCCAAAAGAGTGGATTTCCCATGGTCCACATGGCCCAACACCACCACCACGGGAGGACGGGTTTCCCTGCCTTCTTTTTTCTGCTCCTTTGCTTTAGCTCCGTGAGGAGCAAAGATTTTCTTAACCATTGATTTTCCCTTGCATCGCTCGATCTATTGATTCCTGCTCTTCTTCTGAAAGAATATGGTCTGATTTTCCTCCTTTCACCGTCTTTGCGTACAAGCGCTGCATTTCTCTTCCGAAGTGAGAAGTGAGCACAAATCCGTCATTCTTTTCATCAAGAAGAGCAACTGAAAAACTTTGGTCTCCTCCCAGCTCACGGAAGGGATTATACCTGACCACTCCGATCTTCTGGACAGCTCCTGCCAGCTGTTTTTTCGTATCGGCAAGTTCGCCCGAAAGCTCT
>CAYYUL010000022.1:2334-8693 GCA_964474915.1 uncultured Candidatus Saccharibacteria bacterium
GTTTTGTCAGATCCCCTTTCGGAGAAAGCGGCTTCTTCCTTGTTTCTTTGAAGACATTGAACATAGATAGAACGAATGAATCGTATCACAAAAGGTCTCTTTCGTACATCGCGTAAAAATCAAGAGGCGGTCAGCATAGCCAACCGCCCGTTACGATGTTTCAATCTGAAATATTTAGATTTTAAACCAATCCTTCAGCGTCTTGGGCCAGCCGATCGTCAAAAGCAATGCAAGCGGCGCTCCCCAATTTGCAGATCGCTCAACAAAATCCCAAATCGGTTCACCGACAATGGGGCGAATGAGGGCGGTCCAAAATCCCCAGAACGCCATCCATAAAAGCGCAATGCGAACCGGCTTTACAAGAATGAGCAGGGCAAGCGTAATGTCCAGCACGCCGACAAGAAACAAAAGTTGGGTTGCAAGTCCAGTGTCAGAAATACCAAAAACAGAGAACCATTCGATCCAAGCCTTCTTGCCCTGCAATGCAAACACGCCGTGGCCGATGAACTCACCGGCAACCGCAATCCTCAAAACCCATTCGATGAATGTAGTATTCATACTATAGAGTATAAACGATATGAATTATTTAGAGTCGACTTTTGTATGCAATTTCTGGGAAATCATAAAGATAATGATCAAGGAGAAAGCGGTGAGAGCCATGAAGGGTATGGTGATGTAGCCGTATTCCAGGACGAACCGCTGGGCGCATGAAGCGGAATATGCGGCGCAAGGAAGCCCTGGAGTCACGCCCATTTGCAAAAGAGTCTGGTAGAGGGCTATTGCGGCTCCAATACCAGACAACGCAATACTGTAATCAGCGACGTTGCGGTCTCTCTTCCATAGCGCCATGCCGAGTATCACCACCTGCGGATAGATGAAGATCCGCTGCAGCCAGCACAGGTTGCACGGCTCATACCCGGATATTTCAGAATACAATAAGCTTCCGATGAGAGAAGCTAGTGCGACAAAAAAAGAAAACAGAATGGCGTGCGTCGCAACAAACGAAAGAACCTTCTTTTGGTTCAGAACCAAAGACGCGAGCAATCCAACAAATACAATCTGCCCCGCAACCGTTCCCAAGGAAAGAACTTGATTGATGAGCGGCGTCAATTCCATAGGTTTATAGGTGCATAAACTCCGCTTATTGAGGAAGCTCGCATGATGTTTGTTCCGAAAGTGTGGCTAATGGAATTTCGCCAGTCAGGCGCGAGCCGTCGCTGAATTCCCATGTCGGATACCCTTCGATGTTCTTTGTTTTGCAAATCTGAAGCTGGCTTCTGCCGTCTGCCGTTGAGCATTCAATGTAGGGAAGAAGTTTTGCAGATCTCCCGAACATCTTTTTCTGGTTCTGGCAGTGAGGGCACCAAAACGCTCCGTAGAACACGGCCCCTTTTTCTTTAAGGCACTGCGCGAAGGCGTCGTACTCGCCGGGCTGGCTCTGGGAATATATCCATGAAACGATGCCGATAGCTGCGATACCGACAAGAAGAACAATAAGTCTTTTATCCATGATTCTAAAGAATAGTATACCTCATTCCGGAACAATAGGCATGCTACAATTGGTGCCGCCGCAAAAGCATGGCGTTTATTGCAACGATTACCGTGCTGAATGACATGAACAAAGCTGCAAAGGCTGGCTGAAGCATGATGCCTTTTGAAGCCAGGACTCCTGCCGCCAGTGGCAGCGCCGCCATGTTATACCCCGTTGCCCAGAACAGATTCTGGATCATTTTGGAGTAGGTAAGCTTTGAAAGCTTGATGATTTTTGGGATGTCCCTAGGGTCATTCTTCACCAGGATAATGCCTGCTGATTCAATGGCTACGTTTGTTCCCGCGCCTATCGCAATGCCGAGATCCGCCTGAGAAAGGGCAGGCGCATCGTTCACGCCATCTCCAACCATAGCCACCTTATCTCCTTTGGACTGCAGGAGCTTTACCTTTTCTGATTTTTCATGCGGCAACACTTTTGAGAAATATTCGTCAACCCCCAGATCGTTCGCAACCCATTTGGCGACATCTTCTGAATCTCCGGTAATCATCGCTATTCTTACTCCAAGGTTTTTTAAGGAGCTCACGGCCTCGCGCGACTCTTCGCGGATACCATCGGCTAACGCAATGCCTCCGGCAAGAGTGCTGTTCGAGACGACATACACGACTGTCTTCCCTTGCTTGGAAAACGCATCTGCGCGAGATTTAACCTCAGGCGGCAAACGAATATTCCTCTCCTCAAGCAATCGTTCGTTGCCAATCAATGCTTCAACGCCATGAAGCAGTCCTTTTGCGCCGCCGTTTGGAATACGCTCGAAGTTTTTTACTTCAGCAAGCAAAAGCTTCCTCCTCTGCGCCTCTGAAACCATGGCATGCGCCAAAGGATGCTCGGAATGCCTGTTTACTGCAGCCGCGAGAGAAAGCACGTCGTCTTCGGTTTTGCCGTCATTTACAATAATCGCATCCACGCCGAACTCCCCCTTGGTGAGCGTTCCTGTCTTGTCAAAAAGAACAACGTTGATATTTCGAGCCGCCTCGAGGGACAGGCGATTACGGATCAAGAACCCGTTGCGGGCCGCCATAGTCGTTGAAATGGATGCCACGAGAGGCACGGCAAGGCCCAATGCATGGGGGCATGCAATGACCAACACCGCAACCAGGCGCTCGGTTGCAAACACAATACCGGCTTGAACGAGTATCCAGGCTGCAAATGTGGCCGTTCCCGCGCCTATCGCGATGACGGTAAGATACAGCGCCGCACGGTCTGAAAGCATTTGGAGCCGCGACTTTGAGGCCTGGGCCTCTGCCACCAGCCGCATAACGCCCGCAAGAAATGTCGCCTCTCCAATTTTATCCACCCGAACCGTAAGGGCACCGTCTCCATTAATCGAACCTGCGATCACTCCAGATCCCCGCTGTTTGCCGACCGGATTGGATTCTCCGGTAATAATGGATTCATTCACATCAGATTGTCCGTCAATGACGGTGCCGTCGGCCGGCACTTTGCCTCCTGGACGCACAAGAACCATGTCGCCGGCAACAAGCTCTGCAAGAGAGATCGTCTGCGTGTTGCCGCGGCGAACCACTTCCGCAGTGTCCGGAAGAAGCCGTGCCAGTTCTTTCAGAGCGCCCTGGGCAGAGGCCACGGCTTTCATTTCAATCCAATGTCCAAGAAGCATGACGGCAATAAGAGTGGAAAGCTCCCAGAAAAGCGTATGCTCTCTCCCCGTGAGCACCGAGAAGACGCTGAATGAATATGCGGCCGTAATAGCTAACGCAATGAGCGTCATCATTCCGGGGAGCCGGGCTCTCAACTCCCTGTATGCGCCCGCGATAAAAACCCATCCGCCGTAAAAAAAGACAGCCGAAGCGAGAAGCAAAATGGCGTATTGAAAACCCGGAACACGAGGTGCTTGCCAGGCAAACGCTCGTTCCGCGAGTTCCGAGTATGCGAGAATCGGAATCGTAAGTACGAGTACGACCCAAAACTTCTGCAAGAACGATTCCGTCTTGTGTCCTGCGTGCTTGTTGTGCGAGGCAGAATCAGCTTTTTTTTCTTGCGCTGGAACAAGATTCATCCCGCATTCAGGACACATACCAGGCCTCTCCTGCCGTATTTCAGGATGCATGGGGCACGTATACATTTCGTGATTCTGGTTCATAATCATATCCCGCACCCTCCTCCAGATTGCCTCTCTGGCAACGTGACCCGACTTAGGATTCGCTGGTAGCCGGCGGCGCTTGAGAAATCATATCCCAAAATCTCTTTGGGGCTTGCTTGTTCCCATTGGATACCCTTGGCGTTCAGGTAGTACGCAATCGCAAGATAGGTATCAGGAAACCAGTAGGAATTCACTTCAAGCGCAGCTCGGTACATTTCTTGTTCGCTTGCGCCTTGCGAAGCCATCAACTCAAGAAGTCCCAGCATTGCCATTCCATGATTGCAGTCCGGGAAATACGTGGAGTTTCCGCAGCAGGGGCGATAGATATTTTTGGCAACACGCTCCACGAGCTCCTGCTGCTCGTTGCCAAGCGCAATGAACGAATGGCGGCTGTAATGATCCATGGCCTCGCCCTTGGCAATCGTCCAGCCGCCCGTTGAGGCAAAACCTCCCGCGCCCCCATATCTCGCATCCATCATGGGCCCCGTATCCAAAATATCATTTTTTGTTCCGAGCCCCAACGCCCACAAAAGATTCAAGATTGTTCCGGAATTCTCCGAAGTAATGCTGAGCTTTCCGTTATTGTTTCCGTAGAGCAATGTTTTTGTTTCTTCGGTAAGTCCGCGGTTCGCATAAAGCTTTTCAAACTTTGCTCCGTCAATGACGCCCGCCTCCACCATCTTGAAACCCAGGTCCCCCCATCGAACGGGCAACTCCACTCCCTGGGGTGGCAGCACCTTTTTCTCGATGTCTTCTGCGCTCAGAGCTCCGCCCTGAGGCGCCACCGCAGTTTTATTCTTGCTCCCATACACCCATACGCCAGCAACCAATATCGAAGAGGCGAGAATGGCAACTGGAAGCAAGCGCCTATGCTTTAGTTGTGTTTCGTATTCCATGCAATGTTTAGTTTACGGAGAGCATTGAACAACAATGCTTCATTGTATTATTCATCGAATCTTAATTCTATCTTGTCTTTATCTTGCATACCATAATTCTCAAATTCTGTACGTTCCTTGCCGTTGACCTTCATGTTCACATTGTTGCCGAATGATTGCATATCCCTGCCCCAATTTTTGAAGAATTGACCGAGAACAATATCGCGCTTGCGAACCAGCCCCTGAAACTCAAGATGAAGCACCCCTGTCGCATCGTGCGTATGTATCGGCTGATGAACCGCGCCAATGCCGATATTTGCAGGAATCTCTTGCCTTATTCCTTTCACATAAATCGCAAGTTCCGGATGCCAATGAATGCCGCGCCGAGCAATAATCTCCTCTTCCGGAATAGACGGGCGAGAAGAGGATGAGAAAAGGGGCGCGGACGTACCCCAGCACAGCAAGCCGCCAGCAAGAACTGTTATTGAGATTACGATGAGTATGTTTTTCATATATATGATACTCCTATCAAAAGAATGATAAAAACGAAAAACTCTCCGTAAAAGAGAGGGAAGACGCCGCAAAAGAGAGCGTTGACAAAGTTCTCTTGCAGAGGCGTCTTTTAGCGATCTCCTGGACTATTTTCGTGAAGCGAAAACCAATGGAGAATTCTTTCCCTCAAGAAAAGAGGGCGTTCGGCAAAAGAAAAAGATAGTTGTCTGGGGAAAAAAGTTAGTTGAGGGCCATGCAAAAATCCGTACCCCGCGGCAAAGACGAGAAAGAACACACTGATCACGGAGCTTGCGAACGTTGCGGAAGAAAAGTTTCGCAACGCATCAAGATGGTACGAGAGCATGGCAAATGGGTTGTTTGCGCTGGGACACGGCGCGGCGGCCATGACTTTCGCAATGCATCCCGTATGCGCATCGTGGTTCATTGCAAAAATGCTGAACATGGCTATTCCGACAAATGCAGACAGGAGCACTATGGCAAATGACATTCTCATATATATGCATCTACTATATCACAAAACAGAACGAAGTCAAAATTCCGATAAAAAACTCAAAAGCGCCATGCGAATATAGAGTCCGCTGCTTGCTTGCCGAAAATATACAGCGCGCTTATCACGATCAACTTCTCGACTGATTTCGCTCACTCTGGGCAATGGATGCATGATAATGGAACGCGTGCCGAGTTTACCAAGTAATTTTTTATTCAGGACAAATGAATGTTTCACTCGTTCATAAAGTTGGGGCGAAAAAAAACGTTCTTTCTGAATGCGCGTCATGTAGAGTACATCAAATCTTGAAATTGCATCCTCTAAATTATCGGATTCAGAAAACTTTATCCTTTGCGAATTCAGGAAAGACCTGTATTGTTTCGGTAATCTCAGCTCTTTCGGCGCGACCAAAAATACCTCGATAGGATGACTGAGCGATAAGAGGTAAATAAGGGAGTGGATTGTTCTGCCATAGAGCAGATCGCCAACCATACCAATCTTGAAATTATCAATGCGGCCAAGATGTTTCTTAATGGTGTAAAAATCAAGAAGCGCTTGGGTTGGATGCTCGCCGTCGCCATCTCCCGCATTGATAACAGGAACGGAAGAAACTTTTGCAGCTCGCTCGGCAGCCCCGGGTTCATAATGACGCAGAACAATCATATCGCAGTATCCGGAAATAACTCGAATGCTATCTTCAAGTGTTTCGCCTTTAGCAGCCGAAGAAAAGTGCCCTGCGCTCTCGGTGGAAATAATCTGGCCGCCGAGCTAGAGCATGGCAGGTTCAAACGAAAACCGAGTGCGGGTACTCGGTGCATAGAAAATGGATGAGAG
>CAYYUL010000023.1:0-7005 GCA_964474915.1 uncultured Candidatus Saccharibacteria bacterium
GCTGGTAGTAGGTGAAGGCAAGGGAAGCGCGCACTTGGTAATTATCGGGCCGCAAAGCAGCCATTGTTTCGTATGTGCGAGCCAAATTTCCCATGTCTTGAGATGTAAGGAACGCCTGAGTGAGAAGAGTGAGAGAGATCATGGATCTCTCGGGATGAAATCCTTTCGATTCAGCCATCTTAATGTCTTGGGAGCTTTGATTGCTGTTGCCTGCGAATTCCTCCACCACTCCTTTAAGAAACCAGCATTCTCCGGTTTCCGGGTTGAAATCAATACATTCCTGCGCTTTGGCGGCTCCTCCCTGGTAGTCCTGCTCCAAGAGGAACGTCTTTATCCAATCAATGTATACCTCCAAATGTCCCGGGCTTAATTGCTTCGCT
Source organism: uncultured Candidatus Saccharibacteria bacterium (assembly GCA_964474915.1). Taxonomy (GTDB): domain Bacteria; phylum Patescibacteriota; class Minisyncoccia; order Minisyncoccales; family UBA10102; genus JAUSJU01. The sequence goes on from CAYYUL010000023.1 coordinate 381, forward strand.
TTTTCAAAATACGAATGTGCCTGGGCGATCCCTTCCGCGCGCTGTTCTGAAGAAAGAGCGCCGGCTTTTCCCTGTTCTTCAATAGAGATATTGGTGAGCTGTCCCAAAAATATCCATGTCCTGGTATGATTGGGCCAGGAGAGCGAGGCCTCTTTGAGCGCACCATATCCTTTCCGTACGGTTTCTGCGTTGCTGATTGCTCCCTGATCGTTGCAGAGCTTTAAGGTGTCAAAATACTTGAGCCGCGTATAGGCGCTCACGAACACTCCTTTGCTTTCAGCTACCGCCTTGTCTAGAAGCTTTATTCCTTCTTCGCACTGATTATTTTTTACAAGAATAACTCCTACATTCAAGCCCGTATTGATTTGGAGGGGCAGTACAGCATACTGCCAGCTGAACCACGCGAGAAATAGGGCGAGTCCGGAAAGCGCAACCTTTTTTTGCGTTCTTGATTTTTGACCTGCCAGTTCATGGATTGGCAGGGCCTCCTGCTGCTTTTGTTCGTTTCCGTCCGCAGAATGTATGAGAAAGAGCGAATACGCAACAAGGAAAAAGGAAATGAGGAACGTGGAGAATGCGTCAAAAGAGAAAAAGTTCGTTACGAGATATCCTATGAGTGTCGCCTGGATGCCGTGGATCAGAAGCGCTTGTTCGGGACTTTTCTTTTTTATCTCCTGCAGCTGGAGGAACAGTACTGCAAAAAGGGCGAAATAGAGGAGGGCGGCTGGAATTCCCGCCTGCGCTGCAATGTCTAGGAAAGAATTATGGGCTCTGTCCCACCAGCTGTTCGAGCTTTCTTGAACGAGCTGGATGCCGGGAAGCTTCGGGTCATACTTGCGGTCAAAGGCGATTTCAAAGTTTTCCGGTCCGTATCCAAGCAAAGGCCTTTCTTGTATTGATTGCATCGCGACCTGCCACGAGGAAAAACGGGGATCTGTAAGAAGAAGATCGATATCTGCCCTGTAGGCTATTCCAAAGAGCAGGGGGTTGCTCCGTATGAATTGAGGAAAGTCTTTTTCGGTATGCACATTGGCAATATAGATAAATCCCACGGCTACCGCTGCAAGAAAAAAGAAAAGCCCCTTGCATATGCGAGCGTGCGAAGATCTCTTGAAAGGACAGAAGAAAATAAAAAAAGAGAATGCCACCGCCAGCCCCAGATACGCGGATCTGGTTTGCGTGATGACGACGACGAAAAGAAAGAGAAATACAAGGGAAAAATAGAGGATTTTTTTCCATGGAATAGTTTCCTTGAGACCGAATGACAACGCAAGAAAAACGAAAAATAAAAGATACATTGCAAGCATGATTGGATTTCCCAGAGAGGATGTTGGACGGCTTGAAAGCGCAACAAAGATATTTGAAAACAATCCTTGTAATTGCACGAGAGCCAAGATGCTTACCAGCGCCGCAATACTGATCGCAAAATCCCAGGCCTTTTTCCAGTCTTGTGATTTGAGAATCAAGAATGCGAGAATCGCAAACATAATATAGGAGCCGAAATTGATTATTCCTCCGGAACGAAATGGAGACCCCCATATACTGAACGTGCGGTCAACGGAAAATAGGGTTGCAAGCAAGAATGTTCCCAAGAGACCCAAAAGAATCCAGAATCCGGCACCTTCCTTTTTCTTCCAATCTATGTGGCGAACATTATCTGGATAGAAGAGCAGGAGCGCGGTAACAATAAGAACCTCGAGGCAGAAGAGTATGCGAAAAGAGAGTGTTTTACCCCAGTCCGGGGGAGAGAATAACGGAGGCAGGCTCACGAGCGGAAGCGCAAGTATGAGGAGCATACATACAAAAAATGCACGAGAAAGAAAATTGTACGAGATCATATTCTATGGTATAGCATGAAATATATGAAAACCGCAATTGTGAGTGGCGGCGCTGGGTCAAGTCCTAATGGCCCGTATTGACACCCCGCCGCTTTTCGCTAGAATGGCGTTATGGACGAGATACGCCCTCATCAGGTATATACCACAAAGGAGGCCCGGAGCTTTTTGCGTATTTCAGAGCGTACCATGAAGCGATGGTTAAAGCGGGGCATTATCCGAGCCAACAAGATTGGGAGCCGGTATCGCATCATGGGAGCGGAGCTTCTGACGCTGGTTTCCCCGGAGGTGGAGCGCAAAGCAGAGGGCGCGTACAAACGGCTCAAGAAAAAAGTGCAAGAAACAATATCATCATGGTAGAAGCGCTCAAACGCCTTGTGCGAAAGAACGAAACAACTCTCGCCTATGCACGGAAGGGCAGATGGATTGGGGAGCTGTTTTGGCGCAACCTCCTGAATCCGGCAAAGATCATGCTCTTTCTGAAGGTGATGCCCTATACTATGGTGGGATACAAGCGTCTCTCTAACGCGTATGAGCTATCTGGCAAGGCGGAGGCAGAGAACGTTCTCGGGGCGTTTGTAGAGTTTGGAGTCTGGAAGGGAGGGGCTGCAGGTGTGATGGCGGCAGCGGCCCTTCGACATGCTCAGGACAAGCAAACCCAACCAAGAATGACATGGCTTTTCGACTCTTTTGAAGGGTTGCCAGAACCCACGGAGAAGGATGGCGCGTACGCGGCAGAATATGCCTTGGAACATACCTCAGGGAGACTCCGGTCTATTGAGAAATGCGTTGGGCCGATTGAGGACGTAGAGAAGCTGTTTTTTTCTGTTTTGCGCATCGAGCGTGAGCATGTAAGGATAGAAAAGGGCTGGTTTCAAGAGACTCTTCCGGGAGCAAAACAGGAGCTTTCGCAGATTGCGATTTTGCGGATTGACGCTGACTGGTATGAATCCACAGCGTATGTTCTGGAGGAGTTGTATGGCCAGGTGACGCCGGGAGGATGGGTGATTGTTGACGACTACGGCCACTGGGAAGGGTGCAAAAAAGCGGTGGACGAGTTTTTTGAGCGCAGAGGCATTAATCCTCAGCTGATTCCTATTGATGAGACAGGCGTGTATTTTCAAAAGCAGCGATGATTGATTCAAGAATGCGACAATACATCATTGGTATCGCGGGCGTGGGCTTTGTGGGGGAAGCTGCGCAATGTTGGTTTGAACAGCAGGGATACCCGCTTTTCCTGTATGACAAGCACAAGCACATCGGCTCCCTAGAAGAACTGAATAAGGCAGACATTATTTTTCTCTGTCTGCCCACCCCCTTTCGCGAGGGAAGATTCGACGATTCCGCCGTTTGGGATGTGTTAGAGCGCATAGAGGGGGAGAAGATTATCGTGGTGAAATCCACCGTGCTGCCGGGTTCCACGGAGGAGTACCAGCGAAAGTTTCCCCAGCACACCTTTTTTATGAACCCCGAGTTCTTGAGGGCAAGCACGGCACGGGAAGACTTCCTCAATCCAAACCGGCAGATCGTAGGGTACACGGAGAAAGGAGAGGAAGGGGCGCAAGATATAATGAGCTTGCTGCCGCCAGCTCCCGTGCGGAGAACCGTGAGGGCGACCGAGGCTGAAATGATAAAGTACTTCGGCAACCTATTTTTGGCAAGCAGAGTCGTGTTCGCCAACCATATGTACGACGTGGCGAAAAAGCTCGGCATTGACTACGACACGGTTAAAGAGTGCGCAGGGGACGACCCGCGTATCGGCAAGAGCCACTTTGATATTTTCCACGAAGGGTACCGCGGGTACTCCGGCTCCTGCCTTCCCAAGGACACAAAGGCCTTTATCTCATTTGCCGAACGCCTGGGAACGGATCACAGGCTCTTTGCGGCTGTTGATACCGTTAACGAGGAACTGCTCAATGGTTCCAAGGCGGCCGCCAAGAGCAAAGAAACAATACTTGTAACAGGGGGCGCAGGATTTATCGGCTCCCATGTGTCAGAGCGCCTATTGAAGGATGGGCACCGGGTTGTCTGCCTGGATAACTTCAGCAGCTTTTACGACCCCAGGCTGAAGGAAGACAATATCAAGGGCATTATAAGGCATCCGGATTTTGTGCTGGTGAGGGGCGATATTCTGGATACGGGTACCCTGCGGAGCGTTTTTTCCCAGTATCCCATCGCGAAAATCGTGCATCTGGCGGCGCTCCCCGGCGTCAGGACCTCGTTCGGCGCTTCTTCCGGGAACTACGTGGACGTGAATCTTCGGGGTACCCTTCATCTCTTGGAGGAAGCCAAAGAGAATGGCGTGAAGCAATTTGTGTTTGCGTCGTCCTCTTCCGTGTATGGCAAAGAGAGCGCAATGCCTTTTCAGGAAACGGAAAATCATCTGGTGCCCATCTCGCCCTACGGCGTGACCAAGCTGTCGGCGGAAGTTCTTTGCCGGAGCTACCATACGCTGTACGGCATTCCCATCACGGTGGTCCGCATTTTTTCCGCGTTTGGCCCAAGGCAGAGACCGGAGCTCGCCCTGCATTTATTTGCGCGGTGCATCAAAAGGGGGGAGGAGATTCCCCTGCTTGGTTCGGGAGAAGCCAGCCGCGATATAACCTACGTGGGAGATATCGTCGAGGGCATCAGCAAAGCGCTGGTACAAGAATTTCCGTTTGAGGTGTTTAATCTGGGGAATTCCAGGACCGTAACGGTCAAAGAAATGATTGCGCAGCTTGCGGAAAAACTTCACGCCGAACCCAAGGTAAAACAAATGAGAGCGCATGTCGGAGACCTGGATATTACGTTTGCGGATATATCAAAGGCAAGGAACATGCTAGGATGGGAGCCGCAGGTGTCATTTGAGGAGGGGGTGGACAAATTTTTGGAGTGGTATAAAGAAAAAGAAGAATTATTAAACACATTACAATACGCATGACCATTACCTGTCTAATAGGAGATCCGGTTGCCCAAAGCGTTTCTCCTTTCATGTACAATTACTTCGGGCAACGAACCGGTCTGGACTTTTATGCACACATAAAAGTGCGTGTTCCAAAAGAGGACAAAAAAAATCTCCCTCGCGCTTTGGCGGCGGCAAAAACTCTTGGGTTCGCGGGATTGAATATTACCATTCCCTACAAGTTGGAGGTCATGCAGTATCTGGATGGTATTGACAAGGAAGCTAAGGCGATAGGCGCCGTGAACGCCATTGTTCATACGAAAGGCAAGCTCATTGGGTATAATACGGACGGAAGAGGCGCTTTGATGGCAATCGAAAACCGACTGCGTACCATCAAAAGCAGAGACCGGGTTGCGGTGTTGGGAGCAGGAGGGGCGTCAAGAGCGATAACCGCGGCCATATCTCAGAGAACGAAGAGAATCACTATTCTGAATAGAAAGGAGGATTTTGCGTTAGCTGAAACAATGCAAAAGCACTTTAAAAAGCTGAATAGCTCCTTGGAGATTCTGCCGCTCACCTCAAAAAATATCGTGAGCGCTGTTGGCGCGGCGCAGTTTGTCGTGAACGCCACTTCAGTTGGCATGCAAAGCGCGGAAAGCGTGATTTCCAAAGACCAGTTCGTTGAGATCAACAAGGCAATTTCCCTGCGGGACAAATACTTCTTTGACGCAGTTTTTAATCCGTATGAGACCCGCTTCCTGAAACTCGCCGAGAAACAGGGAGCGAAGATATGCCAGGGGCTGTACATGACCCTGTACCAGGGAGCAGCTTCTTTTGAATTGTGGACAGGGAAAAAGGTCGCGAAAAAAGACATTGAGTTTACCCACAAGTTGATGAGAACAAAGATGAACTTACAACATTAATATGCCGCAAGACAACAAAGTACAATACGGAATTATCGGAACGGGGAGGGTATTCAAGAGAGCTCACGCGCCAGCTCTCAAAAGCGAAGGGAGCCGTTTACAAGCTGTATTTGATATTGACAAAAAAGCCGCAGAGGAGGCGGCGCGTACCTATGGTTGCGAAGCCAAAGAGAGTTTGGCAGAGCTCTTGCAAGACCCTGCTATCGATGTGGTAAGCATTTGCACTCCTCACGACACGCATGCAGAGCTCATCAAGCAGGTATTGGACTCTGGAAAATACTGCTTGTCCGAAAAGCCGCTCTGCGTAACCAAAGAAGAGGCGGAAGCAATAGCCAAGCATCCTCGCGCAGACAAGTTATTTACCATATATCAAAACAGATTCAATCCCGCGGTCCGCTTTCTTTCAGAATTAGTGGAGAGGGGAGATCTTGGGAAACTCCGCATTTGCTCGGTCGCCCTCCGATGGTGGCGGGACGATGACTATTTTGGAGACTGGCACGGAGAAATGAAGCGGGTCGGGGGCATGCTGTTTAATCAGGCATCTCATATATTAGACATTATGCGCATGGTCTGCGGAGAAGCCGTACGCGTAAACAACATAGCCAAAACATTCAGAAGCGTCACTGACGTGGACGATGTGTCCGTTGCCAATGTTTTGTTTCAGAATGGCGTGGTCGGCAACGTGGAGGTTACCACCTATGCTCGCCCAAAAGACTGGGAAGTTTCCATGTTGCTTATCGGTGACAAAGGGGTGGTAAAAATCGGCGGTCTTTCCGTGAATGAAGTGGAGTATGCGGATATTGAAGGCAAGGATGTTTCGAATGCAAAAACTGAATATTCCCAAGCAATACCGGACGGCTACGGCAACAGCCATCCGCGGGTGTTTGAAGCTCTCAACAGATATATTTTGGAGGGGGACATGAACCCTTGCCTGGTCTCTGGGAAAGAGGGAATTAAGACAAGCAAATTCATCGCGAAATTTT
>CAYYUL010000023.1:7015-8399 GCA_964474915.1 uncultured Candidatus Saccharibacteria bacterium
CAGATCATAAATAACCAATAGTAATATGAAAGATATTTCCCAAGCCGACAGAGAGAACAATCTTCCTCTGGTCAGCAGAAAGGATTTTGAGAGAAGCGTTGCAGCTGGCAATGTGAAGATTGGAAAAGAGAATATTGTGGTCATGGCAGGTCCCTGCACCGTGGAGTCAAGAGAACAGATGATGGAAACGGCAAAGGCGGTCAAGGAGGCTGGCGCCCGTATGCTGCGGGGAGGAGTGTTCAAGCCCCTTACGTTCCCTTACGGCGATCCTTTGGGAAAGGCAGACAGGGACTCTGGAGGGGAAGACAAAGACAGGAGAGAGATTCTGTCTAAAAAAGAGTTGTTTGAGAGAGCCGAAAAAAGATTGGCGTATTTGAAGGAAGCCGGAGAAACCTACGGCCTCCCGGTCATTTCAGAGGTGTTGTACGCGGAGACCGTTCCCATGATGGAACGGTACGTTGATATGTTTCAGATAGGATATCGGCACATGTTCAATATGGACCTGATCGCCGCTCTCGCAGAAACCGAAAAGCCCATTATGATAAAGAGGCACTATGGGGAAAGCCTGCGCTCGCTCCTGGGAGTAGCGGAACACTTTGAGGCAAGAGGAAAACACAATTTTGTGATTGCAGAGAGGGGAGTGGCAGTACCCCACACCCATAATACAGAATCCCGCGCCGTTCTTGACGTTCAGGCGATTCCCGCGCTCAAGGAATACGCTCCTACGGTTCCGGTCATTGTAGATCCAAGCCACTCCACGTTCAAACGAGGATATGTGGCTCCTATGATGAGGGCGGCCATCGCGGCCGGAGCCGACGGCATCCTTATTGAAGTGCATCCTACGCCGGAATCCGCGTGGGTGGATCCCCTGCACGGATTGAGTTTTGAGGCGTTTGCCCTTGTCATGAAGGAGATCGAAGGGATAGCAAAAATCCTGGGAAGAACCGTGTGAAAGAGAGCATGCCAAAAGTATCCATTATCATTAGAACAAAAAACGAAGAGGAGTGGATTCGAAAATGCCTGGAGGCGGTGTTCAAGCAGACCTTTAGGGATTTTGAGGTGGTGGTGGTGGAAAACGGCAGTACCGACCGAACGCCAGCGATACTCAAGCAGTTTCCGGTGAAGGTTATTGAATATCGCGAAGAGGTTTGGCTCCCCGGAAAAGCAATTAATGTCGGAGCAAGAAACTCTTCAGGGGAATATTTCGTCGTGCTCTCCGGTCACTGTATTCCGGTAACGAGCGAGTGGTTGCAAGAGTTTGTCAAAGAAATGGACGCAGATGAACAGGTTGCGGGAGCGTATGGCAAGAATACAGCGCTCCCCGAGACCAGCGTGTACGACAAACGAGATATGCTCTTTATGTTCGGGCCCACAAGGGCTGTCC